>JBDTLY010000001.1:0-40388 GCA_039934535.1 Casimicrobiaceae bacterium
TCGCCGCCCATGAACAGCGAAATGCCGAGGATTCCCTCGTTGCCGACGACCGCGATTTCGGCCGACGCGCCGTCCGCCAGGACGTACAGCAACGACACGATGGACGTCGTGGGGAAATAGACATGCTGCAGCTTGCCGCCCGATTCGTAGAGGGCTTCGCCGAGCGGCATCGGAACGAGCTCCAGATGCGGCGACAGGCGCTCGAATTCGGCCGGCGGCAAGGCGGCCAGCAGATGGTTTTGCCTCGGACTATTGTTTGTGGACATGGGCTCGCTCCACCTTTCCAGTCCGCCGCTCGTGCGGGGTCTGACGCACCACGCGGATGGCAATCTCCACGCAAAGGATAGCACGCCGAACAGGCGTCAAGTGCCTTGTCCGTACGGCACCGTACATTCCCGACGGGCGGTCATGCGCCACCTGTCCGACGGGGCGTTTCCGGTCATGGGTGCGTTAGCGAACGGACGACGGCCCGGTCGATGCGTAGTCTCCATTTGCAGACCATCGCATTCAAACTCAATGGAGATCGGCACATGACAAAGTTCAATCGCATTTCGGCGATCGTCGCGGCGGTCGCCTTCGCGGCGCTCGCGGGCTGTGCTTCGACACGCACGCAGGAAAGCACGGGCCAATACATCGACGACACGGCCATTACCACCAACGTGAAGGCGGCGATCCTCAACGCCCCGTCGCTGAAGTCGGCCGAGATCAACGTCGAGACGTTCAAGAGCCGGGTCCAGCTGAGCGGCTTCGTGCGCTCGCAATCCAACATGGACGAGGCGGTCAAGGTTGCGTCGGCCGTCAAGGGCGTCTCGTCGGTCAAGAATGACATGGTGCTGAAGTAATGCCGGGACCGGCAGATTGCGCCAGCGGTGTGCCGGTGTCGAAAGAAGATTCGCCATTGAATAAAGCGGCCGCGCAGCACGCGGCTGCCGGCGTTCCACCCGCGACCGAATCGGCGGTTGCGCAGTCGCGCACCCGTCACGTCGTGACAATGAGCCGCGCGCTGATCGTCCTGGCGGTCATTGCAGTCGTTGCTTCGCTTTACTTTGCGCGCGCCTTCCTGGTGCCGCTGCTGATCGGCATTCTCGTCAGCTATACGCTGCGCCCCATCGTCGATTGGTTGAGGGCGCTGCGCATTCCGCGGGCCGTGGGGGCGGCGCTCGTCATGGCCGTGCTCGTCAGCGGCGTCTTCTGGATCGGGCAATCGGTGGGCGATCAAGCCACGGCGATGATCGAGAAACTTCCGGATGCGGCGCGAAAGCTGCGCCAGAATCTGAGTTCCGCGCGCGCGACCGCGCCTACCGCCCTGCAAAACGTGCAGGAAGCGGCCAACGAACTGCAGGGCGTCGCCGCCGATGTGGCCCAGAAGCCGGGCACGCGCCCGGCGTCGGCGTCGGCGCCGGCGTCAGCGTCAGCGTCAGCGTCGAATTCCACGCTGTGGCTGCGCGACTACGCGCTCGCGCAATCGGCGCTCCTGGTGTCGGTCGCGGCGCAGACGCCGATCGTGCTCCTGCTCGCGTATTTCCTGCTGGCGTCCGGCGAGCACTTCCGGCGCAAGCTGGTTCAGTTCGTGGGCCCGTCGCTGTCGCGCAAGAAGGAAGCGTTGCGCACGCTCGAGGAAATCGACTCCCAGGTGCAGCGCTACCTGTTCGCGACGCTCGTGTCGAACGCGCTCGTCGGAATCGCGACCTGGCTCGCCTTCGAGGCGATCGGCATGGAGCAGGCCGGCGTGTGGGGCGTTTTCGCCGGCGTGCTGCACTTCGTTCCGTACCTCGGTCCGGTTGTGATGGCAATCACCGCCGGCGTGGCGGGCTTCCTGCAGTTCGGAACGCCGTTGCACGCGCTCGCCGTGGCGGGCGCGACGATGGTGATTTCCGGCGTAATCGGCATGATGTTCATGCCCTGGCTGCTGAGCCGGTTCGCGAGCGTCAACGCCGCCGTGCTGTTCATCGCCCTGCTGTTCTTCGGCTGGCTGTGGGGCGTTGCGGGCCTGCTGCTTGGCGCGCCGCTGGTCGCGATCGCCAAGGTGATCTGCGACCGCATCCCTTCCCTCAATCCCGCCGGCGAATTGCTCGGGCGTTGACTATCTTGTCCGGTGTGTGCGAGACCGTACAGAAATGCCGCGCGGCACCGGGCATCCTTGCCTGCGAGCGGGGTTGAAGATCCAGCGCCGCCGCACGAAAGGATAGCCAACATGCTCTATACCATCGCCGTCGTCCTCGTCATCCTGTGGCTGCTCGGGCTCGTCACGTCGGTCACCATGGGCGGCCTCATCCACGTCCTGCTGGTCATTGCCGTCGTCGTGATTCTTCTTCAGGTCATCGGCGGACGCAGGTCGCTGTAGGAAATCCTTAGCGCGGATGACGCCGGTTCTCCGGCGCTCATCCATCCTGCAGCGCGGCCGGCTGGACTCCCGAGCTTTCCTCGAGCTGCCGCGCCCAATGCGCGAGATTCTCCAAAAGCTGGCGGATCAATTTCCGGCTCGCTTCGTCAACCAGCAGTCCCTGCTTGTCGAATGCCTTGCCGGCGTTGTCGATCATGACTTCCGGCTCGTTCACCGGATGCATGTCGAGGGAGACGAAGGTCTGCCGCAGGTGATTCTGCGCCCGCATGGTGCCGAACATCGACACCGAAGCGCCCATCACGGCCACCGGTTTGCCCTCCCATGCGCTGTCGCCATACGGCCGCGACGCGCAATCGATGGCGTTCTTCAGCACGCCCGACATCGAATAGTTGTATTCCGGCGTTGCGAACAGGATCGCGTCGGCCCCGCGTATCGCGTCCTTGAACGCGACGACCCTGGGCGCGGGTTGGGCCTCCTTGTCCTGGTTGAACATGGGGAGCCCCTCCAGGTCGAAAATGTCGAGACGCGTCCCGGCGGGCAGAAGTCCCTGCGCGGCGATGAGCGCGGCGCGGTTGTAGGACGCGCGGCGCAGGCTGCCGGGAATGCCCAGGATCGTCAGCGTTCCATTCATTGGATAGTCAGCAACCGGGAATGTGCAGTCGCTCGTCGAGTTGAAGTTCGAGCGCCTCGACTATGAAGAACGCTTCGACGTATTTTTCTTTCAGCCCGGCGGCGCGCCAATTGTCGCGATCGGCCACGGCCTCGGCGATGCGGTCCTTGATGGCGACGATCTCTTCCTGAAGGGTCATGGCAGATCCATGGCGGGTTCAGGCTGCAGAGTGCGCGGATCGGCGCTCGCATGTCTGTGCGCTTTCGCACGCAGCATGATCCATCGCGTCCAGCGAGGGACGCGTCATCCCGACGCGAAACGAGACGTCAGCGCTTGACGATCGGCAACGCGTCGCCGGCGTGCTTCTTCTGCTGCTTGATCGCCTTTTTCTCCTTCGGCGTCAGCAGCGGCTTCTTCTTGTCTTCCTTCGGGGGTCGGTGGGACTGGGCCATGGTGTTCGCTCCTTGGGCGCCGGTCGGGGGCGAGGCGCACCTAAACTATAGCCCGATCTCCCGATGAATGCAGCCGCTTGCGCCGTCGAGCCGGAGAGCAAGCGCTTACTCCTATAGGGAATTGTCAGGTTGGCGGGTTGGCGGGCGACAATGAGAGATCACCGCGCCCGCCTTGACACAATCGGGCCAATCACCCTAGGATTCAAACGAACGTTTGATTTAGTTGGGGGCCGCGCGTGGCGGCTCGAACCCGCGCGGAGGCTCGGCATTCGTGGTCGGCAATGTCATCCGGATGATCGACAAGGAAGTGCCGGTCGCGACCAAGGACCGGATCCTCGACGCCGCCGAATCCCTCTTCATGGAGCACGGATTCGAGGCGACGAGCCTGCGCTCGATCACCGCCGCCGCGGGCGTCAACCTCGCGGCGGTCAACTACCACTTCGGCAGCAAGGAAGAGCTGTTCCAGGCCGTGCTGACGCGGCGGCTCGACCCGATGAACCAGGAGCGTCTCGATCTCCTGACTGCGCTCGAGCGCGCGGCGGCGCCACGCCCCGTCGCTTGCGAACAGATCCTGTCCGCGATGTTCGTGCCGGCATTGAAGCTCGCCCGCGACCGCGAGCGCGGCGGCAAGGACTTCCTGCGGCTCCTCGGCCGCGCGTACGCCGATCCCGCGCCGTTCATCCGCCACTTCCTGTCGGGCCAGTATGCGGTGATGATCGCGCGGTTCAAGGCGGCATTCGCGCACGCGCTGCCGGAACTGCCGCCGAAGGAGTTGTCGTGGCGCCTGCATTTCATCATGGGCGCGCTGTCCTACACGCTGGCCGGGACCGACGCGCTCAAGCTCATTGCCGAACTCACGCCCGCGGAATCGGGCAACGACGAATTGCTGCTGCGCCGCCTCGCGCCCTTCCTGCTCGCCGGATTGCAGTCGCCGCTGCCGGAAACCTCCGCCGCCGGTCGCGCGCTCGACGGCGAACTGAAACACCTGCGTTGCAGCGCCCCCGCTTCCCGATGATCCTCGCTCCAAGGAGTCTTCGATGCTGACCCTGATCTGGTTCCTCGCTGTCCTCCTCGGCATGCTCGTGCTCGCCTATCTAAACGTCTCGGGAATCGTTTGGAGCGCGGCGTTGGCCGGCGCGATCGCCGTCGCTTGGGGGACGCATGCGCTTCCCGTCTGGCTTTCGCTCGCCTTGAGCGGGCTGTTCGTGCTGCTCGCGATCCCGCTCAACATCCC
The DNA here is from genome assembly GCA_039934535.1 of Casimicrobiaceae bacterium. Taxonomy (GTDB): domain Bacteria; phylum Pseudomonadota; class Gammaproteobacteria; order Burkholderiales; family Casimicrobiaceae; genus CAIWHR01. Next base: position 4,641 of record JBDTLY010000001.1, read on the forward strand.
GGTGTTGCGGCGCAAGCTGATCAGCGACGCGATATTCGCGGCGTTCCGCAAGGTGCTGCCGCCGATGTCGCAGACCGAGCGCGAGGCGATCGAAGCGGGCACCGTCTGGTGGGACGCCGAGCTGTTCTCGGGACGGCCGCAATGGCGAAAGCTGCTCGACGCGCCCGCGCCCGCACTCACCGCCGACGAACAGCACTTCCTCGACCACGAGACCGAGGAACTGTGCGCGATGGTGACCGACTGGGAAACCACGAACGTTTACCGCGACCTTCCACCCGCCGTCTGGCAGTTCATCAAGGACAAGGGCTTCTGGGGGATGAACATCGCGAAGGAGTACGGCGGGCTCGGATTCTCCGCGTATGCGCATTCGCAGGTCATGACCAAGCTCTCGACGCACTCGGGCACCATCTCGGTGACGGTGATGGTGCCGAATTCGCTCGGGCCCGGCGAGCTCCTCGCGCACTACGGCACCGACGAGCAGAAGCGCTACTACCTGCCGCGCCTCGCGCAGGGCCTCGAAATCCCGTGCTTCGCGCTCACCAATCCGACAGCCGGCTCGGATGCCGCGGCGATTCCTGACTACGGCGTCGTCTGCTGGGGCGAGCACGAAGGCAAGCGTGTCCTCGGCCTCCGCGTCACCTGGGACAAGCGCTACATCACGCTGGGACCGGTCGCCACGCTGCTCGGGCTCGCGTTCCGCGCGTTCGACCCCGACCATCTCGCCGGCGACAAGGACGACATCGGCATCACCTGCGCGCTCATTCCGACGTCGCACCCCGGTGTCGACATCGGCCGCCGGCACATGGCGATGAGCGCGGTGTTCCAGAACGGCCCGAATTGGGGCCGTGACGTCTTCATCCCGATGGACTGGATCATCGGCGGCCAGCCGATGCTTGGGCGCGGCTGGCGGATGCTGATGGAGTGCCTGGCCGCGGGCCGCGGCATTTCGCTGCCGTCGTCGGGCACTGGCATGGCGAAGCTGGCCGTGCGCGCCACCGGTGGCTACGCGCGCGTGCGCACGCAGTTCAAGGTGCCCATCGGCCGCTTCGAAGGCGTCGAGGAGGCGCTGACGCGGATGGGCGGCAATCTCTACATGATGGATGCCACGCGCGTGCTCACCGCGAGCGCCATCGACATGGGCGAGAAGCCGGCGGTGCTGTCGGGGATCGCGAAGCTGCATCTCACCGAGCGCGGCCGCCAGGTCGTCATCGACGCGATGGACGTCGTCGGCGGCAAGGGCATCATGATGGGGCCGTCGAATTTCCTCGGCGCCGCGTACATGCAGCTCCCGGTCGCGATCACGGTGGAAGGCGCCAACATCCTGACGCGCAGCCTGATCGTGTTCGGCCAGGGCGCGATCCGCTGTCATCCGTTCGTGCTGAAGGAGATCGAGGCGACGCGCGAGGCCGATCCCGCGAAAGCCTCGGCGGCGTTCGACGCGGCGCTCTTCGGCCACATCGGGTTCACGCTGTCGAACATGGCGCGCACGCTCGTCACGGGCCTCACCGGCTCGCACTTCGTCAACGTGCCGGCCAACGTGGCGCCGGAAACGCACCGCTACTACCAGCAGCTCACGCGCTTTTCTGCGGCGCTCGCATTCCTCGCCGACGTCTCGATGGGCTCGCTCGGCGGCGCGCTGAAGCGCAAGGAAAAGCTCTCCGCGCGTCTCGGCGACATCCTGTCGCTCATGTATTTGAGCTCCGCGACGCTGAAGCGCTACGAGACGGAAGGGCGGCAGCAGGCCGACGCGCCGCTGATGCATTGGGCGATGTGGGACGCGATGTTCAAGGCGCAAACCGCGTTCGAGGGCGTCATCTCGAACTTCCCCAATCGTTTTATCGCCGCCGTCCTGCGGCGGTTCGTGTTCCCGCTCGGCCGGCCGTATTTCGTGCCGTCGGATGCGCTGGGACACGAAGTCGCGAAGCTCGTGCTCGAGCCGTCGGCGACGCGCGACCGGCTCACGTCCGGCATGTACGTGCCGACTTCCGGCGAAAACCCCGTCGCGCAGATCGAACGCGCGCTGGCGGCGACCCTCGTGTCGGAGCCCATCGAGGCGAGGATCCGCGCCGCGGCGAAGGAAGGCCGCTTCGACGCGAAGGTGCCGGCGGGCGGCGGCCTCGACGCGCTCGTCGCGCGCGCGCAGGCGGCGGGTATCGTCACGTCGGCCGAAGGCGCGCAGGTGATCGCCGCGCGCGACCTGACCGCCAAGGTCATCCGGGTCGACGACTTTCCGCAGGATCTCGGGCTGTCGGAAATGCAGGCGGCGCACACGGATGCGGCCGCGCCGGCGGCGGTCGTGCACAAGGCTGCCGCATGACCGAACCCGTCTACATCGTCGATGGCGCGCGCTCGCCGTTCCTGAAGTCGCGCAACCGGCCCGGGCCGTTTTCAGCGTCGGATCTGGCGACCGACGCCGGCCGCGCGCTGCTCCTGCGCCAGTCCTTCGACCCGCCGCAGCTTTCGGAGGTGATCCTGGGCTGCGCCGCGCCGTCGCCCGACGAAGTGAACATCGGACGCGTCGTTGCGCTGCGCATGGGCTGCGGCCAGAAGGTGCCCGGCTGGACCGTGATGCGCAATTGCGCGTCGGGAATGCAGGCGCTCGATTCTGCGATCGCGAACCTGCGCACCGGCCGCTCGGACCTGGTGCTCGCGGGAGGTGTTGACGCGCTGTCGCGCGCGCCGCTGCTGTTCTCCGATGCGATGGTCGTCTGGCTCGCAAGCTGGTACGCGGCGAAATCCCTCGGCCAGCGCGCGGCGCTGCTCGCGAAGTTCCGTCCTGGCTATCTTGCGCCGGTGATCGGCCTCATGAAAGGGCTCACCGACCCGATGGTCGGCCTGCTGATGGGCCAGACGGCGGAGAATCTCGCGTACCGGTTCCACATCACGCGCCGCGAGATGGACGAGTTTTCCGCGCGCAGCCATCAGAAAGTGCTCGCCGCGCAGAAGGCCGGGCACTTCGACGGTGAAATCGTTCCCCTGTACGACAAGACGGGCAAGCTGTACGCGGCCGATGACGGCGTGCGCGAGGATTCGACGGCGGACAACCTCGCGAAGCTCCGGCCGTTCTTCGACCGCAAGTACGGCAACGTCACCGCCGGCAACAGTTCGCAGATCACCGACGGCGCGGCGTGGCTCGTGCTCGCGTCCGAACGCGCGGTCGAAAAGCACAAGCTCGTGCCGAAAGGCCGCATCGTCGATTCGGAATGGGCAGGCCTCGATCCGGCGCAGATGGGCCTCGGACCCGTGTATGCGGCGACTCCGATCCTGAAGCGTCATGGGCTCGGGCTCAACGATCTCGACGCGTGGGAAATCAACGAAGCGTTCGCGGCGCAGGTGATCGGGTGCGAACGCGCGTGGGAGGACGTCGACTTCTGCCGGCAGGAACTCGGGCTCGAGGGCGCTTTTGGCAAGCTGGACGAATCGAAGCTCAACGTCGACGGCGGCGCGATCGCGCTCGGCCATCCGGTCGGCGCGTCGGGCGCGCGGATCGTGCTCCATGTGCTGAACGTCCTCGAACGCACTGGCGGCAAGCGCGGCATGGCGGCGATCTGCATCGGCGGCGGCCTGGGCGGCGCGATGCTGGTCGAGCGCGCATGATGCGACACTGGAATCTCACTCGCGACGCCGACGGCTTCGCGCGCCTCACGTTCGACAAGGCCGACGCGACGACCAACACGCTGTCGCGCGACGCGCTCGCGGAGCTCAACGAGGCGCTGGATCTTCTCGATCGCGATCCGCCCAAAGGCCTCGTCGTCGATTCCGGAAAGGCGAACGGGTTCATCGCGGGCGCCGATGTCGACGAATTCCGCACGGTCAAATCCGAAGATGATGCCGTGGCGATCGTCAAGCGCGGCTGGGACACGTTCGAGCGCCTCGCCGCCGTCAAGTACCCGACGCTGGCGCTCGTCCGCGGCTTTTGCCTCGGCGGCGGCTTCGAGCTCGCGCTCGCTTGTCGCTATCGCGTGGTCGTCGACGAGCCCGGCACAAGGCTCGGATTGCCGGAAGTGATGCTGGGCATCGTTCCCGGATGGGGCGGGATGAAGCGCCTGCCGCGGGTCGCTGGCGCGCCGGCGGCGCTCGACCTCATGCTGACCGGCAAGACGATCGACGCGCGCCGCGCGAAGAAGCTCGGCATCGCCGACGAGTGCGTGCCGCCGCGTGTCGTGGAAAATACGGTACGCGGCCTGCTGACCACGCTGCCGCCGCCGCGCACGCTGCCCTTCCCGCTGTCGCTGACGCTGGCGGGGCCGGTGCGCCGCATCATCGCCGCGCAGGCCGCGAAGCAGGTCGCGAAACGCGCGCGCCGCGAGCACTACCCGGCGCCGTACGCGATCCTCGACATCTGGGCGAAGCATGACGGCAATGCGCTCGCCGTGCCGCCGTCCGACCCCGCCTCCGTCCCGTCGCTCCTCAAGACGCCCACGGCGGGAAACCTGATCCGCGTGTTCGGGCTGCAGGAGCGTTTGAAGTCGCTCGGCAAGGCGGGCGATTTCAACGCGGTGCGGGTGCATGTCGTCGGCGCGGGCACGATGGGCGGGGACATCGCCGCGTGGTGCGCGCTGCGCGGCCTGACCGTCACGCTGCAGGACCAGAACGCGGAGCGGCTGGTGCAGGCGATGGCGCGGGCGGCGAAATTGTTCGCGCAGCGCCTGAAGGATCCGCTGCGCGTGCGCGATGCGACGGATCGGCTCATCCCCGACGTCGCCGGCGCCGGCATAGCTCGCGCCGACGTGATCATCGAGGCGATCTTCGAGAACCTCGACGCCAAGCGCAGCCTGTTCGCGGCGCTCGAATCGAAGGCGAAGCCCGGTGCGATCCTCGCGACCAACACGTCGAGCATTCCGTTGGAGGAGATCGCGACGGCGATGCGCGACCCCGCGCGCCTCATCGGGGTCCACTTCTTCAATCCGGTGCCGCAGATGATGCTGGTCGAGATCGTCGTCGGCAGCAACACGCGCGCGGACCTCGTGCCGCATGCCGCCGCGTTCGTGCGCCAGATCGACAAGCTGCCGCTGCCGGTGAAGAGCGCGCCCGGGTTTCTCGTGAACCGGGTGCTGGGGCCCTACCTGATGGCGGCAATGCGCTGCGTGGACGAAGGCATCGCGCCGGAGACGGTCGACGAGGCCGCGCTGGCGTTCGGGATGCCGATGGGTCCCGTCGAGCTCGCCGACACGGTCGGTCTCGACATCTGCATGGCCGTCGGCACGATGCTTTCGCCCGGTGTCGAGCCGCCCGCGAAGCTGAAGGCGCTGGTCGACGCCGGCCACCTCGGAAAGAAGACGAAGAAGGGGTTCTACGACTGGACGTCGGGCAAGGCCGCGAAACAGCCGGCCGGCGCCGTTCCCGCGGGACTGGCGGACCGGCTCGTCGGCCCGTTCGTCGCGGAAGCCCGTGCAGCACTGGCCGACGGCATCGTGGCCGATGCCGATCTCGTTGATGCGGGCGCGATCTTCGGCACGGGATTCGCCCCGTTCCGCGGCGGCCCGCTCCATTACGCCGAAAGCACCACCGCGCCTGCTTCGACCTGAGTGATCGCGCGACCCGCCGTGCGGCGGGTGTCCGGGCCTGTGCTTGGTGTACGATTTCGTCCCTGCGCCAAGGGCTGGGGAAAAAAGCGAAAGTGCAGGGCGTCCGGAATCCGTCGGGCGCACGATGGCGGTTCGCCGCAGCATTGGAGGAGGGGCATCGTGGAAAGGATCTGGCTCAAGCACTATCCGAAGGGCATTCCGGCGGAAATCGACGTCAACGAGTACGCGTCGCTGCGCGACGTGTTCGACGAAAGCGTCGCCAAGTTCGCGACGCGTCCGGCTTTCACGTGCATGGGCAAGTCGATCACGTTCGGCGAGCTCGACACGCTGTCGACGGCGTTCGCGGTATGGCTGCAGGCGAATGGCTGCCGCAAGGGCACGCGCGTGGCGCTGATGATGCCCAACATCCTGCAGTACCCTGTGTGCCTGTTCGGGATCCTGCGCGCCGGCGGCACCGTCGTGAACGTGAATCCGCTGTATACGGCGCGCGAACTCGAGCACCAGTTGAACGACTCCGGCGCCGAGGTGATCGTCGTCGTCGAGAACTTCGCGCACACCGTGCAGGAAGTCGCCGCGAAGACCAGGATGCGGCACGTCATCGTCACCAGCATCGGCGAAATGCTGGGATTCAAGGGGCTGATCGTCGATTTCGTGCTGCGGCACGTGAAGAAGATGGTGCCGGCGTGGAGCCTGCCGGGCTCGCTCCGGCTGTCCGACGTGCTGGCCGAGGGCCGGCGTGGAAAGCTCGAGCGCGTACCGCTCGGGCACGACGACCTCGCGTTCCTGCAGTACACGGGCGGCACGACCGGCGTGGCGAAGGGCGCGATGCTGCTGCACCGGAACATCGTGGCCAACCTGCTGCAGGCGCGCGCATGGGTGCGGCCGTTCCTCGGCGCGGAGGGCGGCGAGATCATCATCACGCCGCTGCCGCTCTACCATATCTTCTCGCTCACGGCGAACTGCCTCGTGTTCATGACGCTCGGCGCCGAGAACGTGCTGATCACCAATCCGCGCGACATTCCCGGCTTCGTGAAGGAGATGGCGCGCCACAAGTTCACCGCGTTCACCGGCGTCAACACGCTGTTCAACGCGCTCGTCAACAACCCGGATTTCGCGAAACTCGACTTCTCGACACTGCGCATGACGCTGGGCGGCGGCATGGCCGTGCAGGAGGCAGTCGCGATCAAGTGGAAGGAGGTCACCGGGTGTCCGCTGATCGAGGCCTACGGGCTCACGGAGACGTCGCCGGGGGCCACGATCAATCCACTCGACCTGCCCGCGTACAACGGCACGATCGGCCTGCCGCTCCCGTCGACCGAGGTCGTCCTGCGTGACGACGACGGCAAGACCGTGGCGCAGGGCCTGCCCGGCGAGATCTGCATCCGCGGGCCGCAGGTGATGGCCGGCTACTGGAACCGCCCGGACGAGACGGCAATGGTGATGGACGACGACGGCTGGCTCGCCACGGGCGACATCGGCATCATGGACGAGCGCGGGTTCATCAAGATCGTCGACCGCAAGAAGGACATGATCCTGGTCTCCGGATTCAACGTGTACCCGAACGAGATCGAGGCGGTCGTCGCGATGCATCCCGGCGTGCTCGAGTGCGCGGCGGTCGGGCTGCCGGACGCGAAGTCGGGCGAGGCGGTGAAGCTCTTCGTCGTGAAGAAGGACGAGAGCCTGACCGCGGAGTCGGTGATGCAGCACTGTCGCGAGCATCTCACGGGGTACAAGTGCCCGCGCGACGTGGAATTCCGCAAGGACCTGCCGAAGACCAACGTGGGCAAGATCCTGCGGCGGGAGCTGCGCGACGAGATGAAGCGCAAGGCCGCGGCGTAGCGGCGCCTCGCGGCAGGGTAACGCATGACCGTTTCCGTGGCGCTTCCCGAGCGCGCGCCGATGCTGCGCGTCGTGCCGATGCCGGCCGACGCGAACCAGCACGGTGACATCTTTGGCGGCTGGGTGATGTCGCAGGTCGACATCGCTGGCGGCGTGCTCGCGGCCCAGCGCGCGCGCGGCCGCGTGGCGACGGTCGCGGTGAACTCGTTCGTGTTCAAGCAGCCGGTGCTGATCGGCGACGTGGTGAGCTTCTATTCGACGATCGTGAAGGTCGGCCGGACGTCGATCACGGTCGACGTCGAGGTGTACGCGCAGCGCAATCCGAGGGATGTGATCTGCGTCAAGGTGACCGAGGCCAGCCTGACCTATGTTGCGGTCGGGCCTGACCGGAAACCGCGGGAAATCCCCCCGGAATGACCGCCTTCGGGCGGGATGGCCCAAAAACAACACCCTCCGCCGCCGTCGGGACCTGCGAGGGGTGCGGGGCTCCGCCCGGGAGTGTATAGTTTTAGAGGTCGAATCGCGCCGGAGGCGGATTTCCGGCAAGTGCCAAAAAACACAAAAGCGCCACGCGCGCCCGACGTTCGGGTTCTCGCGGCCAGCGCCACAAAAGGAGAGATCTGCCATGAACACCCCCTTCGTTCGCACCCGTATTGCGGTGGCGGTCGCCAGTGTCGCGCTCACGCTCGGCGCGGGCCAGGCCTTCGGCGCGGCCTTCGCGTTGCAGGAAAGCTCCGGTAGCGGCCTCGGCAACTCGTATGCAGGCGGCGCCGCCGCGGCCGAGGACGCCGCGACGGTCTGGTCGAACCCCGCCGGCATGTCGAGGATCACGACCAACCAGCTCGTCTCCGGGATCAGCTGGATCAGGCCGTCGAACAAGTTCAGCGACGGCGGCTCGCTGCCCGCGCTCGCGTGCCCGCCGCAGCTGTGCCCGCCCGGCGGACAGTTCCAGCCGCTTGGAGGCACGGGTGGCGATGCGGGCGGCAACAACTTCGTGCCGTACGGCTACATCGTCGTCCCGATCAACAACAAATTGTCGTTCGGCCTCGGCATCACAGTGCCGTTCGGGCTCGTGACAGAGTACGACGACGGCTGGATCGGCCGCTACCAGGCCCTCAAGTCCGACATCAAGACGTACAACGTCAACCCGGCCCTCTCGTGGAAGGTCACCGACAACGTCGCGATCGCCGGGGGGGTCAACTACCAGCAGATCAAGGCGACGCTCACCGCGAACGTGAACTACTCCGGCGCGCTGGCGCAGGCCGCGGGCGCGGCGGTGGCCGCCGGCCAGATTTCGGCGGCGACGGCGGGCGCCCTGCTGTCGCAGACCAAGGGCCTCGACTCGTTCTCGTCCGTGACCGGCGACGACTACAGCTGGGGATGGAACGTGGGCATCCTGGCCGACCTCGACAAGAACAACCGCTTCGGCGTCGCGTACCGCTCGGACATCAAGTACGACGTGTCGGGCAACGTGTCGTTCAGCAATCCGTCGCTGCCGACGCTCGTGCCGCCGCAGCTCATTCCGGTAGGCGCGCTGCTGTCCGGCGCGGTCAACAGCCAGGCGCTCTTCAACAGCGGCGTGACCTCGAGCATCAAGCTGCCCGCCATCGCCAACTTCTCCTGGTTCGGTCATGTGTCGGATCGCTGGGACATCATGGCCGACGTCCAGTGGACGCACTGGTCGACGATCAAGGACCTCACGTTCGTGCGCAGCACAGGTGCAATCCTGCAGAGCACGCCGGAGAACTTCAAGGATTCGTGGCGCTATGCGCTCGGCGCGAACTATCAGTACAACAACCAGTGGAAGTTCCGCATGGGCGTCGCGTACGACCAGACCCCGGTGCAGGATGTCGACCGCACCGCCCGCCTGCCGGACAACGACCGGACCTGGGTTTCGGGCGGCGTGCAATACGCGATGTCGCCTGCGATCAAGCTCGATTTCGGCGCCGCTTACATCTGGGTGAAAAACTCCTCGATCGCGCAAGTCGCGAAGACGCCGACCAGCATCGCGCAATACGGATATCTCAGCGGCGACTACAACAGCAACGTCGTGATCGTCTCGGGCCAGGTGACCATGAATTTCTGACGGGCCGGCGCCCCGTCCCGACAGGACCAGCAGCACAGCGCGGCGCGGTCGGAACCTTCCGGCCGCGCCGTTTTCATCCCGGCGCGCGACTGGACGGGAATTTCCGACGCAGCGGGCAATTCATGACCTCCTCCCCGTTTCTCGTGCGCAAGGCCGCCGTGCTCGGCGCCGGCGTGATGGGCGCGCAGATTGCCGCCCACCTCGTCAACGCCGGCGTTCCCGTCGTCCTGTTCGACCTCGCGGCAAAGGAAGGCGACCCGAACGGCATCGTCAACAAGGCGCTCGCGGGCCTCGCGAAACTCGAGCCGTCGCCGCTCGCGACCGCCGACCGCGCTGCCTACATCGACGCCGCGAACTACGATCACGACCTCGCGCGACTCGCCGAATGCGACCTCGTGATCGAGGCCATCGCCGAGCGGATGGACTGGAAGCGCGACCTCTATGCGAAGATCGGGCCGCATATCGCGCCGCACGCGATCGTCGCCTCCAACACGTCCGGGCTGTCGATCAACGCGCTCGCCGCCGCGCTTCCCGCGGCGCTGCGCACGCGCTTCTGCGGGATCCATTTCTTCAATCCGCCGCGGTACATGCATCTCGTCGAGCTGATTGCGCAGGACGCGACGGCCCCGGCGCTCATGGACGCGCTGGAGACCTTTGTCGTCACCACGCTCGGCAAGGGCGTCGTGCGCGCGAAGGACACGCCGAACTTCGTCGCCAATCGCGTCGGCATCTTTTCGATGCTGGCGACGATGGCGCACACCGAAACGTACGGCCTCGGATTCGACGTCGTCGACGCGCTGACCGGGCCGGCCATCGGCCGCGCGAAGAGCGCTACGTACCGCACGGCCGACGTGGTCGGCCTCGACACCATGGCGCACGTGATCAAGACGATGCAGGACACGCTGCCGGACGATCCATGGCACCTGCTGTTTCGCGCGCCGCCCGTGGTCGCGGGCCTGATCGCGCAAGGCGCGCTCGGGCAGAAGACGCGCGCGGGCTTCTTTCGCAAGGTCGGCAAGGACATCGAGGTGCTCGACCCGGCCGCGCGCGCCTATCGAAAGTCCGCGGGCGTCATCGATCCCGCGGTGGCCGAAATCCTGGCGCTGAAGCATCCGGGCGAGCGATTCTCGAAGCTCCGCGCGAATCCGCACCCGCAGGCGCAATTCCTCTGGGCGATCTTCCGCGACCTGTTCCACTACGCGGCGTTTCACCTGGCGGCGATCGCCGACAACGCGCGCGACGTCGACCTCGCGCTGCGCTGGGGCTTCGGCTGGGCGATGGGTCCGTTCGAGATCTGGCAGGCGGCGGGGTGGAAGGACGTCGCGGGATGGATCGCGGAAGACATCGCGGCCGGCAAATCGCTCGTCAACGCGCCGCTGCCGGCATGGGTGAGCGAAGGTCCGGCTGCCGCGGGCGTGCACACGCCGGCCGGGGCCTGGAGCGCATCGGCCATGACGTTCCAACCGCGCTCGACGCTTCCGGTTTACGCGCGCCAGGCATTTCCGGACCCTGTACTAGGCGAGCGGTGGCCGACCGGCACGACGATCATGGAAACGCCGGCGGTGCGCCTGTGGCACCTTGGGGATGACATCGGAATCGTTTCGTTCAAGAGCAAGGCCAACACCATCGGCGAAGACGTTCTGGACGGAATCCAGGCCGCCATCGAGCGCGCCGAGCGCGAATGCGCGGGGCTCGTGCTCTGGCAGACGAAGGAGCCGTTTTCGCTCGGCGCCAATCTTGCAGCAATCGAGCCGGCGATTCATGCCGGGCAGTGGAGCGTGATCGAAGCGACGGTCGCGAAGTTCCAGCAGACCTCGCTCAGGTTCCGCTACAGCCTCGTGCCGACGGTCGCCGCCGTGCGCGGCATGGCGCTCGGCGGGTCGTGCGAGTTCATCCTGCACTGCGACCGGACCGTGGCGGCGCTCGAGTCGTATATCGGCCTCGTCGAGGCGGGCGTCGGCCTGCTGCCGGGCGGCGGCGGCTGCAAGGAAATCGCCGTGCGCGCGGCGCAGGACGTTGCCCGCGGCGCGGTCGGCAGCCAGCTCGACCAGCTGCCGTTCCTGCGGACGTATTTCCAGACCGTGGCGATGGCCAAGGTGTCGCGCAGCGCAAGCGAGGCCAGGGAACTCGGTTTCCTGCGCCCCGCCGATATCGTGATCTTCAACGCGTTCGAGCTGCTGCACGTGGCGCGGGCGACGGCTCGGTCGCTCGCGGAAGCCGGCTACCGGCCGCCGCTGTCGCCGCGCAACGTCCCGGTCGCCGGCCGGACCGGCATCGCCACGCTCGAGATGATGCTCGTCAACATGCGCGACGGCGGCTTCATCTCGGCGTACGACTTCGAGATCGGCTTGCGCATCGCGCGGGTGATGTGTGGCGGCGAGGTCGACGCGGGCAGCCTCGTCGACGAGAAATGGCTGCTCGACCTCGAGCGTGCCGAATTCATGGCGCTCCTCGGGAATGCGAAAACGCAGGAGCGCATCTCGCATACGCTGAAGACCGGCAAGCCGCTGCGGAACTAGGGAATCGCCATGGCAAAACAGCTGCAGGATGCGTACATCGTCGCCGCCACGCGCACGCCGGTCGGCAAGGCGCCGCGCGGCGCGCTCAAATCGACGCGCCCGGATTCGATGCTCGCGTTCGTGCTGCAAAGCGCGCTGGCGCAGGTGCCGCAGATCGACGCGGGGCGGGTCGAGGACGTGATCGTCGGCTGTGCGATGCCCGAGGCCGAGCAGGGCATGAACGTCGCGCGGATCGGACTGCTGCTGGCCGGGCTGCCGAACAGCGTGGCGGGGATGACGATCAACCGCTTCTGCTCGTCCGGGCTCAACGCGGTGTCGATCGCCGCCGACCGCATCCGGACCGGCGAAGCCGACATCATGATCGCCGCCGGCACCGAGAGCATGAGCATGATCCCGCTGATGGGCGGCCTGAAGCCGAACCTCGATGTCTTCGCGCGCGACGAGAACCTCGGCATCGCGTACGGCATGGGCCTGACGGCGGAGAAGGTGGCCGAGCGCTGGAAGGTCTCGCGCGAGGAGCAGGATGCGTTCGCGCTCGCTTCCCACTCCAAGGCGCTCGCCGCGCAGGCGGCCGCGGAATTCGCGGACGAAATCTCGCCCTATCCGGTGCGGGAAAACGTGCCGGACCTCGCGTCGGGCAAAGTCGTCGTCAAGAGCCGGAAGTTCGAACGCGACGAAGGACCGCGCGCGGACACGAGCACGGAGGGCCTCGCCAAGCTGCGGCCGGTGTTCGCCGCGAAGGGGTCGGTGACCGCGGGCAACAGCTCGCAGATGTCCGACGGCGCCGGCGCGGTCATCGTCGTCAGCGAAAAGGTGCTGAAGGAGCTGGGGCTGACCCCCCTCGCGCGCTGGGTCGGCTATGCCGTGGGCGGCGTCGCGCCGGAAGTGATGGGCGTCGGGCCGATTGCCGCGATCCCGAAAGTCCTGCGCACGACCGGATTGACGAAGGACCAGATCGACTGGATCGAGTTGAACGAGGCGTTCGCGGCGCAGAGCATCGCCGTGATGCGCGACCTCGAGCTCGACCCGGCCAAGGTCAACCCGCTGGGCGGCGCGATCGCGCTCGGCCATCCGCTCGGCGCCACCGGCGCGATCCGCACGGCGACCATCGTGCACGGCATGCGCCGGCGGAAGCAGAAATATGGAATGGTGACGATGTGCGTCGGAACTGGAATGGGCGCCGCCGGCATCTTCGAAGTGCTTTAGCTCGCGATCAACCGTGGAGAAATCATGATACGAAAATTCGTCATTCTATTCGCATTCTGTATCGCATCGGTGCCGGCATTCGCGGCGGAAGTCGCCGGCGTCAAGCTCGACGACAAGATGTCGCTGGGCGGCCAGGAGCTCGTGCTGAACGGCGCGGGCATCCGCACCAAGGCGATCTTCAAGGTCTACGTAGGCAGTCTGTACGTGCCGGCGAAGGCGACAACCGCCGCGGCGGTGTACGCAAAGGCGCCGCGCCGCGTCCAGCTCAACATGCTGCGCGACGTGGGCTCGGACGCGATGATCGAAGCACTGGCCGACGGCGTGAAACAGGGCAACTCCGCTGCCGACGCCGCGGCGTTGAAGGGCGAGACCGATCAGCTCGCCGCGATCATGAAGTCGATCGGCCCGCTGAAGGAAGGCAATGTCCTCGCGTTCGACTTCGTCGACGGCGCGACGAAGGTCAGCCTCAACGGAACCGAGAAGGGCAAGATTCCCGGCGACGCGTTCAACAAGGGGCTGATGAACGCGTGGCTCGGCGACAACCCGGTCCAGTCCGACCTCAAGAAGGCTATGTTGGGCGGCTGATGCCGGATTTCTGGCGCGCCTGCGGCTACCGGCTGCTCACGACCGGCACGGACGGGCGCCTCACGCTCACCGACGATTTCCTGCGCGCCTCGCTGCTGCGTCCCGAGCTGGCGCCGGTGCCGGAGTCGTGCGCGGCCGAACTTGCGCTGCACGACACGCTGATGACGGCGCCGCGCGGCGCGGTGCGTGACGCGGAGCTGGCAGCGCTCGCGGACCCGGACATCCGCGAGAACTACGCGATCTGGCTGCGCTTTCGCGGGCGCCTGACGGCGGCGCCGTCGCTCGAGGCGGCGTACACCGCGCTGTTCAAGGATGGCGTCGACGTGCCGCCGCTGATGGTCCAGCAATTGACCGAGGTGTTGCTCCGGCATTTGCTGGGCGAAGGCGCCGATCCGATGGAGGCGCGCGTCGCCGAGATGTTGTTCCGGCCGCAGCGGATCGCGGTGCGCGAGGACGGCGCCGTGATGTCGGCGGACGAATTGACGGTCGAGCTGCATTCGACGACCGGCGGCTTCGGAAGCCTGGGCGAGCTGCTCCAGCAAAACCGGGTGCCGACGCGCACGGTCGACCTCGACGTCCTTGACGAGAGTAACGCCGCCACCTACTGGGAACGCGACGAGCGCCACGATCTCGCGGTCAGCGTCAACCGGGGGCGCCCCGCGCTCGCCGCGCTGTGCCGCGTCCTCGAGCGCTGGATTGCGCACTTCCTCGGTGTCGGGGTTTCCATCGAGCCGAAGCGCGAGATAGACGACAAGCGCTGGGTCTGGCACGTCGGCCTGGATGCCGAGGCCAGCGCGCTCCTGAACGATCTGTACAACCGCGCCGACGTGGACGAGGAACGAATGGGCCGGCTCCTTTGTCTGTTCGAACTGACGTTCAGGAATCCGGCCGACATGCGTCCGGCCATCGCCGGGCGGCCGGTCTACCTCGCGATGGCGATGGACCCCGATTCCAGGCTCAAGCTGAAGCCGCAGAACCTGCTCCTCAACCTGCCGCTCGCGCGGCCGCAATGAACCCGATGCTTCCTCGATGAAAACGACAATGGCCCCTTCCGCATTCCGCCGCTGCACTGCGGCACTCCTGTTTGCCGCGGCCTCCGCCGGCGCCGCGCTCGCCCAATCGCCGGCTGCCGCCACCGATCCTCTCGCGCCGCTCGCGTGGCTCGACGGGTGCTGGCGCGGCCTCGTCAACCAGCGCGAGTTTCGCGAGCACTGGATGCCGCTGCGCGGCGGCCTGCTGCTTGGCGTGAGCCAGACGGTGATGGGCGGGAAGTCGCAGGGCTACGAGTACCTGCGGATCGAGTCGCGGCCGGACGGAATCTATTATGTCGCCACGCCGTCGGGGGCGAAGGAGGACGCGTTCCGGTTCGTCGGCAAGACGGTCGACACGGAGGGCGACCGCAACGACGAGATCTTCACCTTCGAGAATCCGGCGCTCGAATTCCCGCGGCGGATCATTTATCGCCACGCCACCGGCGGCTGGCTCTATGCGCAGGTCGAAGGCAAGGTGAGCGGCACCGACCGGACGGTGATCTATCCCATGCGCCGGATCGATTGCGCGTCCGGCGCGATCATCGAGAAATGAATCAGGCGCGCAACTGCATCGTCGCCGGGAACATGGGCAAACGATGACGGCCGCCAACTCGCCGCTGGCGAACTTCGAGAAGATGCTTGCGGCCGGCAAGGACGGCGCGCTGCTGCGCTACTCGCTCGGCAACGAATACCTGAAGGCGGAGGACCCGGCGCGTGCCGCGGAGCATCTCGCACGCGCCGTGGCGCAGGACCCGCGGTACACCGCCGCCTGGAAGCTCTACGGCAAAGCGCTGGCGGCGACGGGGCGCAATGCCGAGGCCCTGGCAGCGTACCGCAAGGGCATCGCGGTCGCGATCGCGCGGGGCGACAAGCAGGCCGAGAAGGAGATGACGGTGTTCGCGCGGCGGATCGAGCGCGCGCAAAGCCCCTGATGACCGGACGAGACCGGAATCGCGTTTGACGCCCAAGCCACGCCGATCAGCGAGGCTTCGTTTCGATGTCGGTGTAGATCCACTCGCCAAGAAGCACCGGATGCGCCTTGTAGCCGATCACGCGCGGCTGCACGAGCACGTTCTTGTACGTTGCCACCCGAAGCCGCCACGGGGTGTCCGCTTCGAACTGGCGGGTCATCTGCTCGAAGAGCTTGTTGCGTTCCGCCGAGTCGGGCAGCAGCCGCGATTGCTCGTAGAGCGCATCGAACTTTCGTGACGAATAGCAGGCGACATTGCTTTGATTGATGTTCGGACCGTAGAGCAACTGCAGGAAGTTGTCGCCGTCGGGGTAGTCGGCGACCCAGCCGTAACTCCACATCTGATGCTGGCAGCCGATGCCAGCCTTTATCTGATCGCTGTACTTGCCTTTGTCGATCGTCATGTGCACGCCGATCGAATCGAAAGCCTTTTTCCACAGCTCGTCGAAATCACGCGCCACGGCGTCTGTCTGACTCGAATATTTCACCACGAGCGGCTTGCCGTCCGGCAAGGTGCGATAGCCGTCCGCGCCCTTGCGGTAGCCCGTCTGGTCGAGCAGCTTGTTCGCCGTCGCCGGGTCAAATGCAATTCCGCTCCGGTAGGCAGGCAAGTATCCCGCCACGCCGGGAGGGATCGGCATCTGCAGCGCCGCCGCCTGGCCTTTGCGGATGACCGCGATCTCCGCGTGCACGTCGTAGGCCATGACGATGGCGCGGCGCAATGCGATCTTCTCGGGCGAAAACCCGCCGACCACGGGATCGCGCAAGTTGAACGCGGTGTAGGTGATGTTGGGCTCGAGGATGCGCGAGAGATTGATCCCCTTTTTGACGAGGTCGGGAGCAAGCTTGTCATCGGGAAGCGCAGCCGACGCGAAGACGCCTGGAAGCTCGATCAAGTCGAGCTCGCCGCGCTGAAATGCGAGCCAGCGCGACTGCGGCTCCTCCATTACGCTGATCTCGATGACGCCGATCTGCGGCATCTTCTTGCCGCGCATCGCGGCCACGAGGGCCCTGTCGCTCGGGTCGTCGCCTGGGGTGAAATTCCACACGAACGGGCGGAACGAGGGATTGGCTTCCAGCGTGATCCGGGATGCCCGCACCCAGCTCTTGAGCACGTACGGGCCGGTCCCTACGGGATGCGCGGCAATGTCGCCGGGATAGGCTTCGACGACCTCGCGCGCAACCGGGCTCAACGCCGGCAGCCCCATGATGCTCGGGAAGTTGTAGTCGGTGCTCGTAAGGCGTATCCGCAGCGTGTGGCGGTCGAGCACCTCCAGCCCCGCAATCCTGGCGTCGTAGTCGAATCTTGACGTGGACTTCGCGGCGGCGGCCGCCGCGTCGAGGCCGACGATCTTTCCCTCGATGTAGAACGCATTCGGGGAACGGTTCGCCGGATCTAGCAGGCGCTTGATCGCGAAGACATAATCGTTCGCGGTTAGCTCGCGCTTCTTTCCCTTGAACGCCGGATCGTCGGTAAAGAAAATTCCCGGCTTGATCCGAAACGTGTAGGTTCGGCCGTTGTCGCGGATCTCCGGCATCGCGGTGGCGGTAAGCGGGATGACCTTGACGGGCCGCGCAAGGTAGTCGAAGGTCAGCAGCGGCTCCATGATCGCGGCGATCACGGCGGACGAATAGATCTCGCTCGCCTGCGCCGGATCGAAGCCGGTTTCGCTTCGCGGCAACGGCACGTGCAGAACCTTGGCCGGATCGGCGGCCGCAGCCGCGGAACTCACCACAAAAAGGCACAGTACAAGCGCGCGAGGCAAACGACAGGTAGTGCGACGTGTGTTCATGCGTCTCCTCTTGGGAACCGAAGCTCCCGCCCTTGTCCGTTTGCGGGCAATGGTCAGACTGTAGGGCAGATCTTCAACGTTCGCTACTGGATGCGAGCCTGGCAATCAGGCTTTTTCCTTCTGAACCGGCGGTTGACCCGCGCGACCGGACGCCCAATACTGCGATTCGCGCGGTGGCAGCAGCCTCACGCGGGAAGGCGGCGACGTGAACAACCGACATTCGAAAGCCGGACGATGCAGCGCAGGCTGACCGCGATACTTTCGGCGGATGTCGCGGAATTCAGCGGCCTGATGGAGGCGGACGAGGCCGGCACGCTCCAACGGCTCAAGGAAAATCGAAGGCAGGTCTTCGATCCCTGTGTCGCCGCGCACGGCGGGCGCCTCGTCAAGCTCATGGGCGACGGCGCTCTCGTCGAGTTCGGAAGTGTCATCGCCGCCGTCGACTGCGCGCTCGAGATCCAGGAGGCGACAGCGCGCGGCGACTTGCATCACGCTGGCGCGAAACCCCTTCGTTATCGCATCGGCATCAACCTCGGCGACGTCATCGTCGAAGGCGACGACATCTACGGCGAAGGCGTCAACGTCGCCGCGCGGTTGCAGACCATGGCGCCCGTCGGTGGCATCGCCGTGTCCGCCACGGTCCGGGATCACGTGGCCGGCAAGGTCGTGTGCGCGTTCGAGGACCTGGGCGAGCATACGGTCAAGAACATCGTGCGTCCGGTGCACGTCTACGTGCTGTGCCCGGCCGGCGACGTGGCGGCCGCCGACCGCAATGCGGAGCGTGTGCGCGGCGCGTCCGTCTGCGTCCTCCCGTTCGCCAACATGAGCGGCGATCCGGAACAGGAATACTTCTCCGACGGCATCACCGAGGACATCATCACCGACTTGAGCAAGGTGTCCGCGCTGTGGGTCGCCGCGCGCAATACCGCGTTCACGTTCAAGGGCAAGCACGTCGATGTGGCGCAGGTCGCCCGGCAGTTGAAAGTCGGCCACGTTCTCGAGGGCAGCGTGCGCAAGGCGGGCGGGCGGGTGCGAATCACCGCCCAGCTGATCGACGGCGCGACGGGCGGCCACGTCTGGGCCGAGCGCTACGACCGCGACCTCAACGACATCTTCGCGCTGCAGGACGAAATCTCCGAAGCCATCGTCACCGCGCTGAAGCTCAAACTCCTTCCCGAAGAGAAAAAGGCGATCGAGCAGCGGGGAACCACCAATCCCGAAGCCTACAAGCTCTACCTGATGGCGCGGCAATACTGGATCACCGGCAATGTCGGCGACGCCCGCGGCAGCGAATCGATCGTTCGGTTGTGCCGCCGGGCGACGGAATTGGATCCTCAGTATGCGCGGGCCTGGGCGCTGATGGCGCACGCGCAGGGAAGCCTGCGGTTCCACCACGCGCGCGAGGGGGATGGCGGGCTCGCCGCTGCCGCGCGCGCGATCGCGCTCGACGACACTCTCGCCGAAGGCCATGCGGCGATGGGGCGCGTCCTGTTGGACGATTCGCGCCGCGACGACGCTCTGCGCGAAATCGAGACCGCGCTCCGACTGGATCCGGAATCCGATGCGGCAAACGGCGCCGCGGCGACCTGGTATTACACGGCGCGCCGTTTCGGCGATGCCATTCCCTATTATGAAAAAGCCGTTGCGGCGAGCGAAACCGAATATTCCTACGCCAGCATGCTCATCAGCTGCCACAAGGCGATCGGCGATACGGAGGGTTCAATCCGGGCGGCGCGGCGGTCGCTCGAGCGCACCGAAAAGGTCGTCGCGCAGGATCCCCACAACGGCTCGGCGATGAGTCACGCAGTTACGGCTCTGGCCACGCTGGGCGAGACGGAGCGCGCCAAGGAATGGGCCGAACGCGCGGTGCTGCTCGATCCGGACAACGTGAACATGCGATACAACTTCGCGTGCATGTACATCCTCGACTTGCATGACGACGCTGCCGCGTTGGACATCCTCGAATCGGTGCTCGCGAACGTTCGCATCGAGGCGTTGCGCTGGATCAGGACCGACCCGGACCTCGACGCCATCCGCGACCATCCGCGCTTCATGGCGATGCTCGCGGCCGCGGAGGCGCGGCTCGCTACTTGAGCGGATTTGGCGACGCCGCCCCGCTTATGTCGGGCACGCCGCGGCCGGACAGCGTGTTGTTGGCGGAGGTAAGCAGCACCGCCCCGCCGCTCTGGTCGAAGTCGGGTCCGGTGTTGCGCGCGATGGTCGAGCCCGCGACGATCACGGTCGCGTTCGTGTCCGAGGCGATGACCCCGTTGCCGATGTTTTCGACGGCGGCCGAATTCGAGACCGTGAGAAAGGCCGTCCCGAGGTTGAACGTTCGCGTGCCGTAGCCGCCGCCGCTGTTCCGGGCGCTGGTCGAGCGGACGATGGCGACCCGCGTGGACGCCCCGGCAAGGTCGGGAATCCCGACCACGCCCGTCTTGCCGTTCCCCGTGAACGCGCTGTCCGCCAGCGTCACCGTCACTGCAACGGCAGTCGCCGGTTGGGCCCGCACGCCATTGCTGCCGTTCTGGTCCGCGGCGATGCGTTCCGCATCGATCGACCCCGCCGCAGCCCGAATTCCGTACACGCCGTTGCGCGCGAACTGCGCATCGATCACGCGGACTTCCGGTGCGCCCGCGGCGATATTGAGGCCATGCTGCCCGTTGCCGCGAACCTGCGTAGAACGCAGGAAGACGCGCGCGCCGCCGTCGATCCGGATTCCGTCGGCAGTCATGTTCGAGACGACGCACTGCTCGATGTTCACTTCGGCGCCGGACGTCACCACGATCCCGTTGCTGCCGCCCTGCCCGTTGATCGTGAGGCCGCGCAGCGTCACGTTGCCCGTGAGTCCCGCGGCGACGGTGATGCCGGTGCCGGCGAACACGCTGATCCCGGCGTAGACGCCCGGCGGGGCGATGATCGATACCGATTGCGCAATTGACACACTGCCGTAGCCGCCGGAATCGAGCACGACGATCTCGCCGCTGGGGCTGGTGGCCGCCATCGCCGCGGTGAAGTCGCGGCACGGCGTGTTGATGAAGCAGTTCGGATTGTTGGCGCCGAGGGTCGACACGAAGGTGCGCTGGGACGCGGCGTGCGCGAGCGGCGCGGCGACGATGCCGATAGCGAGGATGGCGAGGTGGGCTTTTTGCATGGCGAACTCCGTCGGGTTGCAATGCCGGCGGCGAAGCCGCGGGCGAGGTGGCGAGTGTTGGGCACGCTCCCGGTCACGTCAAGTTCGGCGCATGCGAAAATCCCGATTCGATCCTGCAAGGACACGATGATGAGGGATCTCACGCACGGCCCGATTTTCCGGCATCTGATCGGCATGGCGGCGCCGATCGCGGCCGGCATGCTCCTGCAGACGCTGTATTACGTCGTGGATCTCTACTTCGTCGCGCAACTGGGCGACGCGGCGCTCGCCGGCGTCGGCGCGGCCGGCACCGCGATGTTCGTCGTGTTCGCGCTCACGCAGATGCTCGGCGTCGGCACGGTGGCGCTGATGTCGCATGCCGTCGGGCGGAAGGACCGGGCCGACGCCAACCACGTCTTCAACCAGTCGGTTGCGCTTTCCGCGCTCTGCGCCGCCATCACGCTCGCCGGCGGTTACGGCTTGTCGGGACCGTACATGCGCTGGGTCGGCGCCGATGCCGCGACCGTGGCGGCGGGCGTCACCTACCTGATCTGGTTCACGCCCGGACTCGCGTTGCAGTTCGCGCTGGTCGCCATGGGATCGGCGCTGCGCGGCACTGGCATCGTCCAGCCGACGATGATCGTCCAGGCGCTCACCATCGTGCTGAACATCGCGCTCGCGCCCGTGCTGATCGCCGGCTGGGGCACCGGGCATCCGCTGGGTGTGGCCGGCGCGGCGCTGGCAAGCACGATCTCGATCGCCGCCGGCGTGGCGCTGATGGCGGTCTACTTCCTGCGCCTCGAGAAGTACGTCGAATTCGATCTCGCGCATTGGCGCCCGCGGCTTGCCACGTGGCGCCGGATACTCGATATCGGGCTGCCCGCCGGCGGGGAATTCGCCGTCATGGCGATATTCACGGGGGTCGTCTACTGGATCATCCGCGACTTCGGCGCCGCGGCGCAGGCGGCATTCGGCATCGGCTCGCGCGTCATGCAGTCGATCTTCCTGCCGGCCATGGCGGTCGCTTTCGCCGCCGCGCCGATCGCCGGACAGAATTTCGGCGCGCGCAGTCCCGAGCGCGTCCGCGAGACGTTTCGCGCGGCTGTGTACGCGAGCTGCGGGATCATGGCGGCGCTGACCCTCGTCTGCCAGTGGCAGGCACCGTGGCTGATCCGCGCTTTCACGGACGATCCCGCCGTGATCGGGATCGGCGTGCAGTACCTGCAGATCATTTCCTGGAACTTCGTGGCCAGCGGACTCGTGTTCACGTGCTCGAGCCTGTTCCAGGCGCTCGGCAACACCTGGCCGTCGTTGCTCAGCAGCGCGTTGCGCCTGCTCATCTTTGCGCTGCCCGCCATCTGGCTATCCACACGGCCGGGCTTCGAGCTCGTCCAGGTCTGGCATCTCTCGGTGGCGACGGTGGCGCTGCAGGCGCTCGTCAGCCTGCTGTTGCTGCGGGCGCAATTCCGGGCCCGGCTCGGCCCCCTGGGTCGACTTGCGCACGCGACAACGGGGGATGACGCTCCCGGATAATCGGGGGCAGACTCCGGCTTTTCAAAACGGCAGCCATGCCGGCATCGGGACTCCTCGCAGAAGGAGAAAACACTACATAGTCACTATCAACCGCTGGAGGAACCGCACCATGTCCCCGAAAAATATCGTCATTGCCGCCGCGCTCGGCGCTGCTTGGCTTGCGCTCGCTCCGGTCGGCGCGCAATAGACGCCCCCGCCCAATCCGCTCGACGGCGTGCCCGACAAGATGCCCTTCGACGTTCCCTACCGCGCGCCGATTTCGCTCGATCGCGCCGAGGCCGCCATTGCGGCGACGGTGGCTGAGGCCAAAAAGCGCGACTGGAAGATGAACGTCGCGGTCGTGGACGGCGGCGGCAACCTGGTCGCGTTCCAGCGCATGGACGGTGCGCAGATCGCGTCGATTGCAATCTCGCAGCACAAGGCGCGCACGGCGGCGACGTTCCGCCGCGAAACCAAGGCGTTCGAGAACGGCATACAGGGAGGCAACAACTACCTGCTCACGCTCGACGGCGTCATCGGCTCGCGCGGCGGCATCCCGCTCGTCGAGAACGGGAAGATCATCGGCGCGATCGGGTGTTCCGGCGGCACGGGCTCGCAGGACGAAGTGGCCTGCAAGGCCGGCGCGGCGCCTATCAAGTAGCGTGGCTTCAGGCTGTTGCGGGTCCCTGCGGTGCGCCGCGGGGCCTGGCTGCCAACGGTGCGAGGCTCGTTGGCGGCACCGCCTGACGCGTCAACGCGTTACGGCGTGCAGCGGCGAAATGCCGGCGTCGTCAAGCGTGTCCCGCATCCTGGCGGCCACTTCATCACGCCTTGCGGCCATCGCCAGCAGCGCATGCAGCAGAATGCCAGCGTAACCGCCGACAAGGAACACACCAACCATCCACCAAATCGACATGGCTACCCTCGGCTCAATGAGTCAGCTCGGCCTCATTTCGGCATAGGTGCATGGCACTGTCAGTACGCTACCGAACATTATTTCTGTCGGGCGCCGTCCGACATGTGCGTTCCTCGGCCAGCCGCCCCCTTGGACCGGATGGCCGGACGGGTGGGGCAGGAAGCGCGGAATCGGGACTACCGGGCGGATCCCATCGGCACGCCGCGATTGGCGAGCGCATCGGCGCGGTCGTTTCCGGGATGGTCCGTGTGCCCCTTGACCCAGTGCCAGCGGACCTTGTGCCGCGCCGTCAGTGCATCGATCTCGTGCCACAGGTCCGCGTTCTTGACCGGCTTCCGGTCGCTCGTCTTCCAGCCGTTCTTCTTCCAGCCGTGGATCCAGCTCTGGATTCCGTTTTTCACGTATTGCGAGTCGGTGTAGAGGTCGACCACGCAGTCGCGTTTCAGGCTTTCGAGCGCGCGGATGACGGCCGTCATTTCCATCCGGTTGTTCGTGGTCGCGGGCTCGCCGCCGAAGAGCTCCTTCTCGCGGTCGCCGAAGACCAGCAGCGCGCCCCAGCCGCCCGGCCCCGGATTGCCCTTGCACGCGCCATCGGTGTAGATCGTGACGCCAGCGCTCACGCGACCCGCTCGTTCTCGATCCGCTCGATGCACTCCCGCGCCTGGCGCGGCGCGGTCGCGATCCCGTTCTTGCGCA
This sequence comes from Casimicrobiaceae bacterium, assembly GCA_039934535.1. Taxonomy (GTDB): domain Bacteria; phylum Pseudomonadota; class Gammaproteobacteria; order Burkholderiales; family Casimicrobiaceae; genus CAIWHR01. The sequence goes on from JBDTLY010000001.1 coordinate 28,455, forward strand.
GCTCCCACGCCGGGGTGATCACGCGCATGCCGAGCACGCGTTTCGTCGCGCGCAGGTAGTAGACGCCGCCGGCGATCGGCCACCAGCGGTCGCCCGCGCTTTCGAAGAAGCCAAAGCGCGACAGCCATTTTTCCTGCGCGAACGGCGGCACGTAGCCGTCGAGCCCGCCGCCGGTCACCTCGAAGCCGAGCAGCGCGAGCCAGTCCTTCAGCCGGTAGAGCGCGATGAAGCTGCCGTCCCACGGAGGCGTTTCGCCCCGCCCGAAGTAGCGGCGCGCGCCGAACAGTGAAAACGGATTGAATCCGGCGATGACGAGCTGCCCGTCCGGGCGCACCGTGCGATGGACCTCGCGCAGCAGCTGATGCGGATCGGCGCTGAATTCGAGCGCATGCGGCAGCACGACGAGGTCGAGCGAGTTCTCGGGAAACGGCAGCCAGAGGGGATCGGCCAGCACCTGCGCCGGCGGCGCGATGTCGACCGTCCAGCGGGTGGTGATCCGGCTTTGCGCAAGGTACGGATATTCCGGCAGCCCAACCTGGATGGCGTGAAATCCGAAGATGTCCGTGACGGTCCGGTCGAACCACGCCTGCTCGCGCGCGAGCAGGTAGCGCCCGAGCGGCGTCGCGAACCAGTCGGCGAGCGTCGTCGACACGACGGCCGCGGCTCCGGAAGGGGCGTCCATGCAGGCGATTATCCCCATCCCTGCCTTCACCGACAACTATATCTGGGTCGTGCGCGAAGGCCGCAATGCAATCGTCGTCGATCCCGGCGACGCGGCGCCCGTCCTCGCCTGGCTTTCACAGGAAGGCGTCGCGCTGAAAGGCATCCTCATCACTCATCACCATGGAGACCACGTCGGCGGCGTTGCGGCGCTCGCGGCGCTTCATTCGGTTCCCGTCTACGGCCCCGCGCACGAATCGATTCCGGGGCGCACGCATCCGGTGGTGGAGGGCGACATCGTCGCGCTGCCGGACGTCGGGCTTGAACTGTCCGTGCTCGATGTTCCCGGCCACACGGCGGGTCAGGTCGCGTATTTCGGTCGCTGCGACGGCCTGCCGGTCACGTTCACCGGCGACACGCTGTTCACCGCCGGTTGCGGCCGGATCTTCGAGGGCACGCCGACGCAGATGCTCGACTCGTTGTCAAAGCTCGCCGCGCTCCCCGGCGACACGCTTGTCTATTGCGGCCACGAATACACGCTCGCGAACCTGCGCTTCGCGCTCGCGGTCGAGCCGGGCAATCCCGCGCTTCTTGCACGTCAGGCGCGCGAGCAGGCGAAGCGCGACCACAACCTGCCGACGGTTCCCGCGCGGATGGACGAAGAGCGCGCGACCAATCCGTTCCTGCGGGCGGCGGAACCCGCCGTGTTCGCGGCGGCGGCGGCGCATGCGGGCCGGCCGCTGGCCGACACCGTCGATGCCTTCGCGACGTTGCGGGAGTGGAAGAACGCGTTTTGACAAGGCGCCGGGACGAAGCTCCCGTCGGCGCTTCGGTTGACGCCTGCGGCCCCTGCGCCTACCATCGCCGCAGTCTTTCTTGACTGCGACCTAATTGCGCAAAAGCCTACTCCCCGCCCTCGCACTTTCCGCGCTGTTCGCAGCATGCGCTGCACCCGGCCCGGAGCTCTCCGCGCCGGCCCGGGAAACCGTCGCGGCACCCGATCCACCCGTTGTCGCTCCGCCTCCCGCCGACGCGGTCGTTCCCGTGCCCGTCGTGGAGCCGTTCACCGCCGCGGTCGCCGAGTCGCTCGAAGCGCTGCCGCCTCCCGCCGATGATATCTGGGTCCGGATCCGCAAAGGATTCGCGATGCCCGATCTCGACGATCCGCTGGTCGCGAAATGGGAGGAGTGGTACGCATCGCGTCCTGATTACGTCGCGCGGATGATCGATCGCAGCCGCCGTTATCTCTATCACATCGTGGTCGAGGTCGACGAGCGGCACATGCCCACGGAGATTGCGCTCCTCCCGATGATCGAGAGCGCGTACAACCCGAATGCGCTATCGACCAGCCGCGCGTCGGGAATCTGGCAGTTCATTCCCTCGACCGGCACCCACTACGGGTTGAAGCAGACGTTCTGGTTCGATTCGCGCCGCGACGTGATCGCCGGCACCGAGGGCGCGCTCACCTATCTCACGAAGCTCTACGGCGACTTCGATGACTGGCAGCTCGCGCTTGCCGCGTACAACTGGGGCGAAGGCAACGTCGCAAAAGCCATCGCGCTGAACCAGAAGAAGGGGCTGCCGGGCGCCTACGCAAGCCTCAAGATGCCCGCCGAGACCCGCAATTACCTGCCGAAGCTGCAGGCGGTGAAGAACATCATCAGCGACCCCGCGAAGTACGGCATCGTGCTGGACGACATTCCGGACGCGCCGTATTTCGCCGTGGTCCACACGACGAAGAGAATGGACGTGAAGCGTGCCGCCGAGCTGGCGGAGATGCCCCTGGAGGAGTTCCAGTTCCTGAACCCCCACTTCAACCGGCCGGTCATCGCGGGGGCCGACGAATACACGCTCCTGCTGCCGATCGACAAGGCGGAACTGTTCGCGGCGAAACTCGACCTCGCCGACCAGCCGCTTGTTTCATGGCAGGCGTACCGAGTGCGCAACGACGAGACGCTGCCGCAGGTGGCGTCGAAATTCGGGCTGCCGGTCGAGTCGCTGCGCGCCGTCAACGGGCTCGGCACGAAAGCCAAGGTGCCCGCCGGACACACGCTGCTCGTGCCGTCCACGCGCGCGAGTTCGGAAGCGGAGGTGGGCCTGTCCCAGGCGGTGTTCACGACGGTGCCGCAGGGCCGGACGTTCTACTACCGCGTGAACCGCGGCGACACGCTGGCGGGCATCGCCGGCCGTTACGACGTCAGCGTGCAGGACATCCGGCGCTGGAACGGACTCGCGCAGGCCGTGGTCAAGCCGGGTCAGTCGCTCCGCATCACGAGCGACCGCGCGCCCAACGTCGGCAAGGCCAAGCGCGCCACCGGAAAGAAGGGTATGGCTTCGGCGACAGCGAAGGCGCCGCAGAAGCGCGCCGTGGCCGCTCCGGCGGGACACAAGCCGGCGCCGGCCAAGACGGGAACCAAGGCAGCGAAGACGGGCAAGCCCGCGGGCAGTTAACGGCATCACTGCGCGGCGGCCCCGCGGAGATTTCCGGGCCCCAAAACAAAACAGGCGACGCGTTGCGCGTCGCCTGTCTTTTTGCCTGCCGCCGATCGCCGTGCTATCAGGACGAAGCGGACAGACTGGCTGCGGGCAGTGCCTACAGCTTCTTGGCCTTTTTCTTGGCCTTCTTCTTGGTCGCCTTCTTGGCAGCCTTCTTGCGCTTCGGGGCGGCCTTCTTCTTCTTGGTCGCCTTCTTGGCAGCCTTCTTGCGCTTCGGGGCGGCCTTCTTCTTCTTGGTCGCCTTCTTCGCTGCCTTGCGCTTCTTGGGGGCGGCCTTCTTCTTCTTGGTCGCCTTCTTTGCTGCCTTCTTCTTCGTCGCCTTCTTCGCAGCCTTGCGCTTCGGGGCGGCCTTCTTCTTCTTGGTCGCCTTCTTCGCTGCCTTCTTCTTGGGGGCGGCCTTCTTGGTCGCCTTCTTCTTTGCTTTCCGCTTGGTCGCCTTCTTCGGCGCCGGCGCGGCCACCGGCATCATCGACATAATGTCAGCCATTCTTAGGTCTCCTGTCTGAGTTTCTGCAACTGTTATGGTGCTTCACCTTCTTCGCAGGCGGTTCCGGCTCGGTCTTTTGGCAGCACAATTTTCCGCCACCTATTGACAAATCCTTTCCACCTGCTGCATGAATTCTAGCCAGATTTATCCGGATTGCAAGATTTCCGCACCAATTCCGGGCCTTGCATGCGCGACTGTTGCGATTTCGCACATCGCGTTACGGGGTGCAAAACGCGATTTCGGCACGGTTGCACATGCGCGATCACGCTGCGCATGCACGCTTCTACGGAAGCAAAGATTCGCGCGCGAAGAGTTCGGCGATCGTCTCGCGCGAGCGGGCGAGATGCGCTGTTTTCCCGTCGACGACGACCTCGCAGGCACGCGGGCGGGTGTTGTAGTTGGAGCTCATCGCGAATGCATAGGCGCCTGCCGAGCGCACGGCGAGGAGGTCGCCCGCGGCAAGCGCCAGGTCGCGGTCGTGCGCCAGGAAATCCGCGCTCTCGCAGACCGGTCCGACGATCTCCCAGCGCTTCGGCGTCTCGCTGCGCGGCTGCACGGCTTCCACGTCATGCCAGGCATCGTAGAGGGCGGGCCGAATCAGGTCGTTCATCGCCGCATCGACGATCGCGAAGTCGCGCGCGTCGCCCGGCTTGAGATAGAGGACGCGGGTGAGCAGCACGCCCGCGTTGCCCACGAGAAAGCGGCCCGGCTCGAACAGCAGCCGCTGGCTTCGCGTCCCGCGCGCGCGCAGCATGGCGAGCGCGTACTGGTACGGGTCGATCGTCTCCTCGCTGCGGTAGCGGATGCCGAGCCCGCCGCCCAGGTCGACGTGCGCAAGCGCGATGCCGTCGGCCTCGATCCGGTCCACGAGCGTGAAGACCTTCTCGGCGGCTTCGACGCAGACGGACAGGTCCGTGACCTGCGAGCCGATGTGGCAATCGATGCCGCGCACGGCGATGTGCGGCAGCGTCGCCGCGCGCCGGTACAGCGCCGGCGCCTCCGTCCAGGCGACGCCGAACTTGTTCTCCTTGAGGCCGGTCGAGATGTACGGATGCGTCCGCGGATCGACGTCGGGGTTCACGCGGAACGAGACCGGTGCGACCTTGCCAAGGCGTCCGGCGACCGCTTCCAGGAGATCGAGCTCGGCGGCCGACTCGACGTTGAAGCACAGGATGCCGGCGTCGATCGCCTCCGCCATTTCGGCCGCCGTCTTGCCCACCCCCGAGAACACGGTCTTGGTAGGGTCCCCGCCTGCCGCGATGACGCGCGCGAGCTCGCCGCCGGACACGATGTCGAATCCCGATCCGGCGCGCGCCAGCAGGTTCATCACCGCGAGATTGGAGTTCGCCTTGACCGCATAGCAGACGAGGTGCGGTTGCCCGTCGAACGCGGCGGAAAACGCGCGGTACCCATCTTCGATGGCGGCGCGCGAATAGACGAAGCACGGGGTGCCGAAGCGCGCCGCGATCTCCGCAAGCGGCATGCCCTCGGCGTGGAGTTCGCCGTCCAGCAGGCGAAACACGTTCATGGCTTCCGAGGTGCTTCGGGATTGGCGTCCGACGTTGGCGGCAGCGGAGGCCCCACGTCGGTTGCAACGGGCGCCGGCGGCGTGGCGGGTCGAAGCGGTCCCTTGATGCCGCAGCCGGACGCCGCGAGCACGATCCACGCGACGGCCAGCACGGCGGCAATGCGGGCCGGGCGGGCAGCGCGAACGGCGGCGGCGAAATCACGTAACATCGAGCGGAATCCTAGCACGCGGATACCATGACCACCGACAGCGAATTCATGGCCGCCACCGACCGCGCGCTTGCCGCGATCGGTGCGGCGCTGGACGCGGCGCTCGCCGACAGCGACGTCGATCTCGACTGGAATCTCAACGACGGGATCCTTGAAATCGAATGCGAGGACGGCAGCAAGCTGATCGTCAACCGGCACGCCCCCAACCGTGAAATCTGGGTCGCGGCGAAGTCCGGCGGTTTCCATTTCGGCGTGCGTGACGGCGGCTGGCGCGACACGCGTTCGGGCGCGGAACTCGGGGTGGCGCTGGCGGCGCTGCTCAAGGCGCAGGCGGGGCTCGACGTTGCGCTGCCGCCGCTGCCGGTGCCCGGTTAGCTCAGCGTCCGAAGCGCTACTCGAGTACCACCGACCACTCTGAAAGGGCGCGGCGCGCCGCCGCGTGCCCCGGGTGCAGCGTCTCGACCAGCGCCCAGAACCGCGGCGAATGATTGAGCTCGACGAGATGCGCGACCTCGTGCGCGACGACGTATTGCGCAAGCTCGGGGGGCAGCTGGATCAACCGCCACGAGAGCCGGATGTCGCCTTTCCGGTTGCAGCTTCCCCACTCCGAGCGGGCGTTCGACAGCTTGACTGAAGGCGAGCCCGCGCCGATCCGCGCCGCGCAGGCGGCCACGCGCGGCTCGACGAAACGCAGCGCCTCGTCCTTGAGCCAGCGGATGACAAAGATGGCAAGCGCCCGTTCGTCCTCGGGGGACGGATGGAGAACCGTGAGGTTGAGGAGATCCGCGGCGATCTCCTTCTTGCGTGCCGGAAGGACCGCGAGGGAGAGATCGCGCCCCTGCAGCAGCAGCGTCGCGCCAGACTTCCATTCGCCCGGCAGCACGTCGCGGCGCAGCGCGCGCCATTCCGCCAGGCAGCGGAGGATCCACGGCCCGTGCTCGCGCAGCGCCGACTCGATGTCGCGGAGCGTGACCCACCGCGACGCGCGCACGACAAGTCCGGACAAGCCGATCTGCATGCCGATCGAGCGGCGCTTCGCGCGGACCAAGCGGTAATCTACAACTTCGCCGGCGAGGACGATCCGGCGCAGATCGCCATCATCGGCGGTGCGGCGCCCGCCGATGAGGTCGTCGATGCGAAGGCGCGCGCGATCGGAAATCACGTCGGCCGGCCCAGCCGCGCGACCTCGTTCTCGATCCACGCCTCGACTTCGGTGGTCAGCTGCTGTGCATCCTTGCTAACCGGCGCGATCGGGGGCCCGAACGAAATCGTCACGATGCCGGGACGCTTCCCGAAGATGCCCTTGGGCCACAGCCAGCCGGCGTTGTGGGCGACGGGAACCATCGGCACGCCGAGCTCGCGCGCGAGCCGCGCGCCGCCAGTCTTGTACTTGGCGCGCGTGCCGGCGCGGATGCGCGTTCCCTCGGGATAGACGGCGATCCAGAAACCCTGCTTGAACCGTTCGCGGCCCTGCTTTGCGATTTGCTGCATTGCATCCATGCCGGCCTTGCGGTCGATCGTGATTGGCGACGACAGCGCGAATCCCCAGCCGAAGAACGGGATCGACAGGAGCTCCTTCTTGGCCACGTACGCGAGCGGCGGGAAGAACAGCGTCAGCGCCATCGTCTCCCACGTCGAGCTGTGCTTCGACATCACGATGTGCGGAATGTTCGCCGGCGGGATGTTTTCCGCGCCGGTCATGCGGTAGCGGATGCCGCAGATCCAGCGCGCGCCCTGCAGGTTCGTCCAGCACCACGCGGCGGCGATCCGGTACATCGGCACGCGCGGGATCCAGAAGAGCGCAAGCATCACGAACGCGTAGACGGGCGTGACGAGGAGCTGGAACAGCAGGAACAGCAGGGAGCGAACGGCGGACATCGGGCGAGGCGCGACGGCTCAGTCGGCCGCGAGCAGCGCGGACGCCGCGAACGCGAGGTCCGGGAAGATCACCGTATTCTTCGGAAAGTTGCCTGCGCGGAGCGTTTTCTCGCCCTTGCCGGTCAGCACCAGCAGCGGCTGCGCGCCGATCGCCTCGGCGGCTTCGAGGTCGCGTACGGAATCGCCTACGCACGGCACCCCGGTCATCTCGATGCCGAAGCGCACGCCGATTTCCTTGAACATGCCGGGCTTCGGCTTCCGGCACTCGCAGATGGAGTCGGCGGTGTGCGGGCAGTAGAACAGCGCGTCGACGCGGCCGCCGACCTGCGCCAGCGCCTTGTGCATCTTCTCGTGGATCGCGTTCAGCGTGGCCATGTCGAACAGGCCGCGCCCGATGCCCGACTGGTTGGTGGCGACGACCACGCGGAAACCGGCATGGTTCAAACGCGCGATCGCGTCGAGGCTGCCGGGAATCGGACGCCACTCGTCCGGCGACTTGATGAACTGGTCGCTGTCGCGGTTGATCACGCCGTCACGGTCGAGCACGATCAGCTTGACGGCGCGGGTCTGGGCGACGGCTTCGGAGGCGAGTTGGACCATGGCTTGCTAGCTTGCCAGTTTCGAGATGTCGGCGACGCGATTCATGGTACTCGCGATGCCGCGCAGCAGCGCGAGCCGGTTCGCACGTATGGCGGGATCGTCGGCCATGACCATCACGTCGTCGAAAAAGCGGTCGACGGCGGGTTTGGCGGTGGCAAGCGCCTTCAGCGCCGACGAGAAATCCCCCCGCCCGCAATCGGCGTCGACGGCGGGTTCGAGCTCCTGAAAGGCGAGCCACAGGTCGTGCTCGGCGCCCGCCTCGAGCCGGCCGCGGTCGACCGCGCTCGCCGCTTCGGATTCGGACTTCTTCAGGATGTTGACGATCCGCTTGTTCGCGGCGGCGAGCGCGCCGGATTCGGGCAGCGCTTCGAACGACTGCACGGCGGCGAGGCGCGCGGGCACGAGGTGGATGTCGGCGGGCGCGCCGTCGACGACGGCGGCGATCTGGTTGGCGGTGTAGCCCTGGTCGCGCAGGTAGCCGCGCAGCCGGTCGTAGATGAAGCTCGCGAGTTCGGGGCTCGCGTCCTTCACCGCCGGGACGTCGTCGAACGCCTTGAACGCAAGCGCCGTGAGGACCGGGAGCGACAGCGCGAGTTGTTTCTCGATCAGGATGCGGATCACGCCGAGCGCTGCGCGGCGCAGCCCGAACGCGTCCTTGTCGCCCGTCGGCACCTGCCCGATGCCGAACATGCCGGCAAGCGTTTCGAGCTTGTCGGCGAGCGCGACGGCTTGCGCAACGCCGCTTTCCGGGAGCGCATCTCCGGCGAAGCGCGGCCAGTAGTGCTGCGCGATCGCGTCGGCAACCACCCCGGCCTCGCCATCGTGCTGCGCGTAATAGCGGCCCATGACTCCCTGCAGCTCCGGGAATTCGCCGACCATGTCGGTGACGAGATCGGCCTTGGCGAGTTGCGCCGCGCGGTCGGCGGCGGCGGGGTCGGCGCCGATCATTGCCGCAATCGCCTTGGCAATGCAACGCACGCGATCCATGCGGTCCGCCTGCGTTCCGAGCTTGTTGTGAAAGACGATGCTGCGCAGGCGGTCGACGCGTGCCTCGAGCTTTGTCTTGCGGTCCTGGTCGTAGAAAAAGCGGGCATCGGAAAGGCGCGCGCGCAGCACGCGCTCGTTGCCCTGGATGATCGCCGCCGGGTCGGCCGGCGCGAGGTTGCTGACCAGCAGGAACCGGTTGATGAGGCGCCCGGCCGTGTCGGCGAGCGCGAAATAGCGCTGGTTCGCCTGCATCGTCAGGATCAGGCATTCCTGCGGCACCGAGAGAAACGCGGCGTCGAACGTGCCCGCGAAGACCGCCGGCCACTCGACCAGCGCCGTCACCTCGTCGAGCAGCGCGTCCGGCATGATCACCGCCGCGCCGTCGGCGGCCTTCCCGAGTGCGGCGACGATCTGCGCCCGGCGTTCGGCGAAGCTCGCGACGACCTTGGCTTCCGCTTTCAGCGTCTCTTCGTACGCATCGGCCGTGGCGACGGCGAGATCCGGGCGACTGAGAAAACGATGACCCGAAGTGATTCGTCCGGCGGTCAGTCCCAACGCCGTGATTGGCACGATGTCGGCGCCGTGCAACGCCAGTAGTGAGTGCGCCGGCCGGACGAACTTCTGGTCGCTGTAGTAGCTGCCCGGGCCGGCGTAGCTCATGACTTTCGGAATCGGCAGCTTCGCGATTGCATCGTCGAGCGCGGCCTGCAATCCGGCGGCGAGCGCGACGCCTGGCGCAACGCCTTCGTGAAACAGCGCTTCAGCCTTGCCGTCGGACTCGCGCTTCAGCGACGACGCATCGGCAAGACCAAGCGCGGCCAGCTTTTTCGTCAAGGTTGACGTCGGCTGTCCGGCCGCGTCGAACGCAACGGAGACCGGTAGCAGCTTTTGCTTGAAGGGCTTGTGGGGCGACAGGGCCCGGATGTCCGCGACCTGCACTGCCAACCGCCGCGGCGTCGCAAAGGCCGTCACTTTGGCGTCGGCGAAAACGAAATCGCGCCTGCGCAATCCTGCGACGAGCGTCTCGGCAAACGCCTCGCCGAGCCGCTTCAGCGCCTTCGGCGGCAGCTCCTCGGTCAGGAGCTCCACGACGAGCGTCGCCATCGTCACGCCGCCCTCCGGTGCTCGGGCGGCAACATCGGGAAGCCCAACGCTTCGCGCGATTCGACGTACGCGGTCGCCACCAACCGGGAGAGATTGCGGATGCGGCCGATATATGCCGCCCGCTCGGTCACCGAAATCGCACCGCGCGCGTCGAGCAGGTTGAACGTGTGCCCGGCCTTGAGGATCATTTCATACCCAGGCAGCGGCAGCTTCGCCTCCAGGAGCCGCTTTGCCTCGGATTCGAAGAACACGAACTGCTCGAACAGCTTTGGCACATTGGACTCGTCAAACGCGTATTTCGACTGCTCGACCTCGTTTTGGAAGAAGACGTCGCGGTAGGACATCGCGTCGGTGTATTTGAGGTCGTAGACCGATTCGACGTCCTGCAGATACATCGACATCCGCTCGAGGCCGTAGGTGATCTCACCGGTGATCGGATTGCAGTCGAGCCCGCCGACCTGCTGGAAATAGGTGAACTGCGTGATCTCCATGCCGTTCAGCCACACCTCCCAGCCGAGGCCCCAGGCGCCGAGGGTCGGATTTTCCCAGTCGTCCTCGACGAAGCGCACGTCGTTCTTCCTGAGGTCGAAGCCCAGCGCTGCGAGCGAGCCGAGGTAGAGATCTAGAATGTCGGGCGGCGACGGCTTCAGCACCACCTGGAACTGGTGATGCTGATGCAGGCGGTTGGGGTTTTCGCCGTAGCGTCCGTCCTTCGGCCGCCGCGACGGCTGCACGTACGCGGCGCGCCACGGCTCGGGGCCGAGCGCGCGCAGGAACGTGGCCGTGTGCGACGTGCCGGCGCCGACTTCCATGTCGTAGGGCTGCAGGAGCGCGCACCCTTGGCGGCCCCAGTAGTCCTGCAGCGTAAGGATGACCTGCTGAAACGTCAGCATCGATTCATGAGGCACGGGCGAGGCCGGCCGAGCGTGACCAAAGACGTCGAGTTTACGGGTTTTCGCCTATCGGCCCAAATGGACCGCGGCCCGCTGTCACTCGATCTCGACGTTGATCGCGTTGTCCTTCGGCCGCCGGTCGATCAGCTTGTTGAAGGGGTCGATCCCGGCCTTCGCCGGCTTCCTCGGCACCACCAGCGTGAACGCGGTCTCTTCCTGCCCGATCTTCTTCTTCTCGAGGAAGAGCGCCTTGCCGTCGGCATCCAGCACGCCGATGTCGATCCAGTCGGCGAGCGGCGCGTCGGTTTCCTTGCCCAGCGCGTCGGCCTTGCGCTTTTTCGCGAACACCGTCAGCGCGACTTCGTACGTGCCATCCGGGAGCGCCTTCGCCTTCGCCGAGAGCGCGCGGTTGTCGTAGAGCGTGATCGTCTCGAAGAAGTCGTCGATCATGTATTGAAGATGCGGCGGCGTCACGGCGCGGATTTTCGCGAGCAGGTGCGACGCGCTCGAGTACGGCGGCCCCTTGAACGCCCAGTCGTCGCGGTATGCGCGGATCGCCTTGTTGAGGTTCTCCTCGCCGATGTAGTCCTGCAGCGCGTACATGATGAGGCTGCCCTTGCGGTAATGGATGTAGGGCTGGTTCTCCACGCGGGAAAGCGGCAGCTCCTTCTTTTCCTCGGTGCTGCGGCCGAGCAGGTAGCGGTCGAGCTCGTAGCGCAGGAAGCGCTGCATCTTTTCCGGGCCGTATTTCTCCTTCATCACCATCAGCGCGGAGTACTGGGCCAGCGTCTCGACGAGAAACGTCTCGCCCTGCACGTTGCCGCCGGGCACCTGGTGACCCCACCACTGGTGCGCAAGCTCGTGCGCGGTGACGTAGTACGGGTAGTCGACATCCTCGGGGTCGTCGGGGCGCACGCGCGCGATGAAGCCGATGCCCTCCGAGTAGGGGATCGTATTCGGGAACGACTGCGCGAACGCCGCGTACCGCGGGAATTCGATGATCCGGAACTGCTTGTGCTGGTACGGTCCGAAGGCGGCGGTGAAATAGTCGAGCCCCGCCTTCGTCGCCGCGATCATCGTGTCGAGGTTGTA
>JBDTLY010000002.1:0-34468 GCA_039934535.1 Casimicrobiaceae bacterium
CGGCATAAAGGCTGCCGCCGATGCCGGCTTGAAGGGCAACGTGTTCACGAAAGCGGAAGAAGCGGAAGCGTGGTTGATGGTGAACGCACCGGCTGATGCCGGCCGGGGCGCCGCGTGAATCGCAGGCGGACCATCGTCAATGCGGGATGTCCATGAGCGCAATCGACACCGGTCCGCATGACGGCGGCTGCACCTGCCGCCACGTGCGTTATCGCATGGCGACGAACCCGATGTTCGTTCACTGCTGCCATTGCCGCTGGTGCCAGCGCGAGACCGGCGCGTCGTTTGCCCTGAACGCGATGATCGAAAGCGATCGCGTGACGATGCTGCATGGCGAGGTCGAGCTTGTCGACACGCCGTCCAACAGCGGCAAGGGGCAGAAAATCGCCCGCTGTCCGCGATGTCGCGTCGCGGTCTGGAGCCACTATGCGGGCGCCGGCGATGCGGTGAGCTTCGTGCGCGTCGGCACGCTCGACGAACCGGACCGCCTGCCGCCGGACATCCATATTTTCACGGCGTCGAAGCAGCCCTGGGTGGTGCTTCCGCCGGGCGTGCCCGCGGTGCCCGAGTACTACAAGGCGGCGGAACATTGGCCCAAAGCGAGCCTCGAACGACGCGCGATGTTGTTGGCGGCATTGGCCGCGCGCGAAGCCGGCACGGCGCTCTCATGACCGATGCGTGCGAGCACTTCAGCGAGATTCGGCCAGTCACGCCAAGTGCCGCCGGCTGCGAGGATTGCCTGCGGATCGGCGCCAAATGGACGCAGCTTCGCGTGTGCCTCACGTGCGGCCATGCCGGATGTTGCGAGGATTCCCCCCACGCGCACGCGCTCGCGCATTTCAACGCGACGGGCCACCCGATGATCTCGTCGCTCGAGCGCGGCGAAACGTGGGGCTGGTGTTACGTCCATCGTCGTTACTTCGATCCGATGCCGGGCCCGCTGCCGAAGCGGCGTTCCGCGCTGACGACATTCCTCGGCCGGCTCCGCGGCCGATGAAGGGCGCCTTTGTCCGGGTCGCCGTCCAGAGCGCGCTGGTCGCGTGGGTGTGCCTCGCCGTAGGCAAGTCGTTCACCGGAATGGTCCACGCGGACTCCGCCGGCATCGGCGCACTATGGGCGACGATCACGGGGATCGTCGTGCTGCAGGCGACGCCGCGCGAGACCTCGAAGCAGGCCGCGCTGCGCCTTGTCGGCACGCTGATCGGCGCGGTGATCGGCGCCGCGTACCTTTACGTGTTTCCGGTGAATGCGCTCGGCGCCGCGCTGGCGGTCGGCGTCACGGTATTGCTGTGTCAATTTGCCAACGTGCCGGACAACGGGCGCCTTGCCGCGATTACCGTCATCATCGTCTTCGCGGTTTCGGTGGCGGCGCCCGGGTCGAGCCCCATCCTCAACGGGGCTCTGCGTTTTGGCGAATCGTGCATCGGCGCCGCCGCCGCCGTCCTGACGGTCCTGCTTTGGCGGTGGCCATCGTCCCCCATGACGGGAGATCCGAAGTGAGCGACAAACCGTCGTCCGTCAACGCCGACGGCGTCTTCGAGCCGTTCAACGTCGAGCAGATGCCGTTCGAGCAATATTCGCGCGGCGCGCGCGTCGGCGTGCGGTTCCAGTCGTTCGGCGACTCCGGGCGCGTCAGCGTGCGCGTCCTCGGCGAGGGCTACCGGAAATCCGCGACGATGGACTACTGGGAAGGCCAGGCGGCGATGACACGCCCTGACCGGCGGCGCGGATGACAGTGCCGCGTTATTCGATGATCGTTCCCGCGTACAACGAGGAACGGCTGCTTCCGCGGCTTCTCGACTCGATCGACGTCGCTCGGAACGCCTATGCCGCCACGGGGGATGTCGAAGTGATCGTCGCCGACAACACTTCCACGGACCACACGGCGAGCATCGCGGCGGCGCGCGGCGGCCGCGTGGTCGGCGTGGAAAAGCGCGTCATCGCCGCCGCGCGAAATGGTGGCGCGCGCGCCGCCCGGGGCGACATCCTGACGTTCATCGACGCGGACTCGCAGGTTCACGCGCGCACGTTCGCCGACATCGATTCTGCGCTGGCGACGGGTCGCGTGGTGGGGGGCGCCACGGGCGTCACGCTCGAGCGCTGGTCCGCGGGCATCGCGCTGACCTACGTGATGATGATGCCGATCGTTTGGATCACGGGGATGGATACCGGCGTCGTGTTCTGCCGCCGCCGGGATTTCGAGGCCATGGGTGGCTACGACGAGGGCCTGCGGGTGGCCGAGGACGTGGCGTTCCTACAGGCGCTGCGCCGCCTCGGGAAACCGCGCGGCGAGCGCCTGACGCGCGTCACGAGCGCCAAGGCGGTTGCGTCGACCCGCAAGTTCGACGATCACGGAGACTGGCATTTCTTCCCGCTGGCGCTCACCGGCGTGTGGTGCCTGTGGACCCGGAACGTCACGGGTTTCGCGGACCGATACTGGTACAAGCCCAAACGTTGACGTTCCGTCATTCGCCATGAACGAAGTGTCGCAGCTCCTGAACGCCCACCGCTCCATCCGCGAGTACAAGCCGGATCCGATCGACGCGTCGCTGGTCGACCAGGTCTGCGCCGATGCCATCGCCGGCAGCTCGTCGTCGGGGAACCTCAACAGCGTGTCGATCGTGCTGACGCGCGATCCCGAGCGCAAGAAAAAGCTCTTCGAGCTGCACTTCGAGCAGCCGATGGTGCTGCAGGCGCCGCTCGTCGTCACTTTCTGCGCCGACTGGTTCCGCACGCGGGAGTGGCTGCGCCGGCGCGGCGCGCGCGACAATTTCAACAACCTGCTTGGCTACCACGTCGCGGCCTTCGACGCCATCATCGTCGCGCAGAACGTCTGCCTCGGCTTTCAGGCGCACGGTCTCGGGATCTGCTACATGGGGTCGACGCTGCACTCGATGACCGACATCGCGGCGTTCCTGGAACTGCCGGATACCTGCGTGCCGGTCACCACCATCGTCGTCGGCTGGCCCGACGAGAATCCCGCGAAGCGCGATCGCCTGCCGATGCCGGCGCTCGTGCACGACGAGCGCTATCGCAAGCCCACCGATAAAGAGGTAGCAGCGATCTACGCGCAGCGCGAAATTCGCGGCTGGCAGCGCTACATGTCGGACCCGGAGACCAAGGCACGGATCGAGGCGATGGGGATCACCTCGCTCGCCCACTTTTACACGAGCAAGGCGAAGTACGACCCCGACATCTTTCGCGAGGATTCCGCGAAGCTGCGCGCGCTATTGGAGAAGAAGCACTTCCTGCCGTAGAACGGTGCGCGACGCCGACGGTCAGGCGGCCGCGACCCTCGGCGCGGCGTGCTTTTTCAGCTTGAACGACAGCATAACGAGTAGCGCGCCATAGGCGATCGCGAACACCCCGATGATCCACAACACGGCCATCGCGCCCGCGCCGGGGTTCACGATCATGAAAATGCCGAACACGACCGAGAGCACGCCCGAGAGGATCAGCAGCCACTCGTTCTCGATCTCCTTGCGCAGGCGGATCGCGGCGGCGATTTCGAACACGCCTTTGACGATCGCCCACGCGGCGATGAGGATGAGCAGCGCCACGGCGGTGACGCCTGGCTGGACGAACGTGAAGATGCCGGCGGCAATGCCGATGACGCCGATCAGCACGATCTGCCACATCGGCTTGCCCGAGTCCTTGGCATGCCAGCCTCCGATGAGCGCGGCGACGCCGTCCACCAGCGCGTAGGCACCCCAGAACAGCACGAGCGTGATCAGCGTCACGCCGGGCCAGGCCCACGCCAGGATGCCGAACACGATCGCGGCAAGTCCGCGCAGCAGCACGAGCCACCACGTGCGTCCCAACGTCTGCAGCAGCGTTACGTCCATGACGTTCCTCCCTGAATGTCGCGCCACGCGAGGCGGGTGCGCCCGGCGGCGATTATGGTGCGCGGGCGTCGCCGGCGCAACAACGCGTGACGGACGTCACTTCGCGCCCGGCGGGGTGCGCACGAACGGAAAGCGGAACGCGTTCTCGGCCGGCACGCGCGGCGGATAGGCGAGGGTGTAGTTCTCGCGGTCGAGCGCGAGGTTCGGGTTGTAGAAGGGGTCGGCGCGCACGCCGTCGCCCCACTTGCCGATGAGGTAATGCAGTGCCGCGCGGTCGGCCGCCTCCTGCTCCGGCCGCAGGTAGTAGCCGCGCGACGCGGATTCGAAGTGGTGGACGAGCGGGCGGTTCACGACGACGTTGTAGCGGCCGCGTGCGCCCGCCGCGAGGCAGAGGTCGACGTCGTTGTACGCTGCGGGAAGCGCCTCGTCGAAGCCGCCAAGCGCGTCGAACAGGTCGCGCCGGATCACGGCGCAGGCCGCGGTGACCGCGCTCACCGCGTGCGTCAGCAGGCCGCGGTTGCGATAGCCGCGAAAATCCGCGGGCCGGCCCTGCAGAAGGTGATGCGTGAGCGCGAACGCGCCGAGCAGCACGCCGGCGTGCTGGATCGTGCCGTCGCCGTAGAGGAGCCGCGCGCCGACAACGCCGACCTCGGGCTGCAGCGCCAGCGCTGTCATCTCGTCGAGCCAGTCGGGGACGATCACGTTCGTGTCGTCGTTGAGGAAGCACAGCACGCGGCCTGTCGCGAACTTCACCGCTAGGTTGTTAAGGCGCGCGAAATTGAACGGCGCGGGGTCGCGCAAGACGCGAACGCGCGGCGTCGACTCGAGCCGCGCCAGCAGCGCGTGCGTTTGGGGCAGCTCGCTGCCGTTGTCGACGACGATGAGTTCGAGATGCGGGTACGCTGTGCGCGTGAGGACGCCGTCCACGGCAGCCGCGAGGAGGTCCGGCTGGTCGCGCGTCGGAATGATCACCGTTACTTGCGGCGCCGGCTGCGGCAGCGGGAGCCGCAGCCGCCACGTGCGCGGCGTCAGCGGCTCGTACTCGGGGCGCGTGCCAAGGCGCTCGAAATGCCGGTGCGCCGGACGCGGCGCCTTGCCATCGCTGCGCGGCAGATGCGCGCGATGGATCAGCACGCGCGGCAGGTGCGCAATCGTGTGCGGCGCCGCCGCTTCGGCAATGCGCCAGAGCAGGTCCCATTCCGAGTCGGGCGCCGCCCCCGTGAACGCGGCGGCGACCGCGTCGCGTCGTGCCACGGCCGTGCGCATGAAATACGGCTCCTGGGCGAACAGGAACGGATCCCAGCACGGCTTGAAATCCGGATTCGCGCGCGAGCCGTCGGAAAGGAGCTCGTCGTGGTCGACGTAGGCGAGGACGGTGGACGGCGCTGCCCCGAGTTCCAGCGCCAACTCGGCCAGCGCATCGGGTGCGAGGACGTCGCCCGCGGACAGTGCGCCGAGATAATCGACGTCGCCGCGCAAGGCGAGCCGCGCCAGCGCCGTCAGCGCCGAAGCTTCGTCGCGGACCGGCTCGACCGCAACCGGTCGGTGCACCTGCGCCTCCAGCGCGGCGAGCGTCTCGGTGCGCGCGCCCGGCCGTGCGTCTTCCTCCTCGACCACGACGAGGGCGAAGCGCGGCGCATGCGGCAACGCAGCGATGCGCTCGCCGAGGAGCGCGAAATGGAATTGACTCCGTGTGTCGTGTTCCGCGGCCCACGCGCTGTAGTCGGAGAACCAGTCGGTGCGCATCCGGTTGCGCTCGATCAGCTTGTCGAGCCGCCCGCCGCGCAGGATCCGCCAGGCCTTGCCCGCGAAATGCGGCAGCAGGCTCGGGTTCGCGCGCACGCGCCGCCACTGGCGCGCGAACGCCTTGCGCAGCGCGCGGGCGCGGGAGACGCGGCGGGAGGTCATGCAGGGTGATACCGGTGCGGGCGCGGGATCAGCTGCTCGGCACCGGGGTGAGCGAGCCCGTGCCGTTGGTGGTGTTGTTGACCACGCTGTTGTTGCCGAACGACTTCAGGACCCCCGCGCTTAGCGACAGCACACCCGTCAGGTTACCTGTAATCGTGTTGCCGGACAGGATGGCCGTGGCGCCGGCGAATTGCGCGTACACGCCCGTGTTGGAATTCTTGCTGATCACGTTGTCCTTCAACACGGCGGTTGCGACGCCGCCCCCGGCCGATGCGTTGATGCCGACTCCGTTCTGGTTGCCTACGAGCGTCGACCGGCTTACCGTGACATCGATCGTGGAACTTGAGCCTTGGGCATCGAGATACACAGCGTCGAAGCCGGCGCCGGTCAGCGAGCAGCTTTCGATGCTCGCGGTTGTCGAAAAACCAGGCGGCGTCACGACCCGTATGCCCGATACTGTGCTGTTGGCGATGACGCTGTTGGAGAGGAAGAGGACGGGCCCATCATGGACAAAAATGCCGCCCACGTTCCGGTCGAATCGACTGCGATCGACGGTGATGGTCGACGACCCCATGGCCTCGATGCCGACGCCGCCCGTGTCGCGGATGATGCTGTCGATGACCAGCACTTCGGACGAACCGGCAGAGACCGTGATGCCGTTGCCCGTCAAATTGGCGATCTCGACGCTTTCGATGCGAAGCTTCGAATTCAACGAGGCGCCCTGAAAATCGATGCCGGTCGTGCCGCCCTGGCCGTTGATCGTGAGCCCCTTGAGCGTGACGTTGATGCCGGTGCCGGTGATCGTGATTCCGGCGCCCGCAGCAATCGAGATGCCGCCGTAGACGCCCGGCGGCGCGACGATCGACACCGATTGTGCGATCGTCACGGGTCCATAGCCGGCCGAATCCTGGAGGATGATCTCGCCGTCGGGAGCGGTTTTGAGGAGCGCCGCCGCGATCGACCGGCACGGCGCGACGAGCGAGCAGGCATTCGAATCGCTGCCGATTCCCGACACGAACGTCCGCTGCGCGGCGAACGCGAGCGACGCCGGGGTCGCGAGGAGCGAAACGATGACGAGCGAACGGACGATGCAGCGCATGATTCTTCTCCCTGTTGTCGGCGACGCGCGGCACGGTGCGCGCGTCCCCGTAACCGATTGTCGCCCAGATGCCGCATGCGCGAAAGGCCGACGATTCGGGCCCGATCGCGCGGACGGATCAGCTCAAGGCGCCGCCGCCTCGACGAAGATTCGCCCGTATTGCGTCACCATCGCGTCGAAATCCGTCAGCGCGTCGAGCGCGGGCACCGCGTTTGCCGCAAGGCGTGAACGCAACGCGTCGTCGGTCACGAGGCGCGCGATCGCGGCCGCGAGCGCCTCCACGTCGCCCGGCTCGTAGAAGACCCCGTTGACGTCCTCGCGCACCTGCTCGCGGATCCCGAACACCGGAGTGGTGACGATCGGCAGCCCCCAAGCCATCGCTTCGAGTATCACGCGCGGATAGCTTTCGACGCGCGACGTGCAGACGAAGACATCCGCCGCCAGGAAGTACCGCGCCACATCGTCCGTCTCGGGCACGAGCGTCACGCGCGCGCGCCGCTCGTCGGCGAGCTTGCCGACCAGCGTGTGCAGGGAGCGCCGGTAGTCACCCTCGCGATCGCCGACGAAGAATGTCCGTGTCCGTGCCGCCACGTTTCGCGGAAGGAGCGACAACGCCTGCGCGAGATCGTGCTGGCCCTTGCGTTCACAGACTGTGCCGAGCAGCAGCAGGACGATGTCGCCGGGATCGACGCCGAGCGAGTGGCGTGCCGCGTCGCGATTCATGCCCTTCGCGGCGGCGACGAGCCGGCGCCGGTCGAGGCCGTTGTGGATCACGGTGAAGTTGTGGCGCGTATCGAGCGCGGCCGAGCCCGCGGCCGTCGCGTGCGCGACGAACACGACGCGGTAGGGATACGCGTAACAGGCGAGGGCACGCCCCCCCACGGCATCCGGATACTGGCGGAAATAGTCCTGCCACGGCTCGCTTTCGCGCGGGTTCCAGATCGATGGCAGTCCGATCCGGTGCGCGGCGTCGATCGCGTAGAACGTCTGCAGCGTGTTTCCGTAGACGACGTCCACCGCAAGCGTGCGGATCCAGTCGGCGAAATGGTCCAGTGCAGCGTCGTAGTCGACGCCCGTCGTCACACCGGCGAGGGGATGCGATGATACATGCACGGCGATGCCCTCGCGCTCGTAGGCGGCGCGCAGCGGGCCGTCAGTGGGGGCGTAGACAACCGGGTCGAGGATGCGGTGGCGCTTCAACTCCGCCGTCATCTCGAACTGGCTGTACGGCGCGCCCTCCCAGTTGAGGTTGAAGGCGCACATCAGCGCGCGCACGGGGCCGGGTGGCGCGGCGATAAACACACGGCGCGGCTGGATGTCGAAACGCTCGTTGGCGAGCGACAGGTTCGGGTTGTAGTAGCGCTCGCGCCGGCCGCCGTATTGCGCGCGATAGGAAGCCGTCTCCCGTGGGTCATCGGCAACACCGCGCGCGTCGACGTCGTGATGCGTGAGCCGCGCCTCCGCGGCGTAGACGCAGCGCAGTCCCGCGGCCTCGAGGCGGAAGCCGTAGTCGACGTCGTGGTACGCAACCGCGAACCGGTCGCCATCGAAACCGCCGAGATCAAGAAAAACGCGCCGCGGCGTCAGCATGCAGGCCGCCGTCACGGCCCCGTAGTTCCGGGCGACGGCAAGATAGGCCAGGTAGCCCGGATCTTCACCCGGCACGAGCCTGAACGCCGGCCCGGCAAGGCCGTCGTAATAGCCGTGCAGGATGCCGGCATGCCGGACCCGCCCGTCAGGCAGCGTGAGCCGCGCGCCGACCGCGCCCACGCCCGGCAACTGTGCATAGCCCACCATCGTCGACAGCCAGCGCGGCTCGATCGCTTCGGTGGCGTCGCTCAGGAACAGCAGGTACTCGGCGTCGACCGCCTTCGCGGCGGCATTGCTTACGTGAGCGAACGAGAAGCGCGAACCGGGATTCGCGACGCGGAACACGCGGTGCGGCAGGCTGGCCAGGTACTCGCGGGTCGCGGGTTCGTCGCTCTCGTTGTCGACAACGACGATCTCGTAATTCCGGTACGACGTCTTCTTCAGCGATTCGAGGCAGCGCGCGAGCACGTCGCGATGGTTCCAGGTCGGTATCAGCAGCGCGACGCGCGGACCATCGTCCGGGAACTCATGGCTGAAGATGCCGAATTCCGAGCGTGCCGCCCATCGCGGCCGCGGCCGCTGCGGCGCAGCAGCGCGTCGTCGACCGCGAGCAGCCCGGCCGCGAAACTCGCGGGCCTTTGGGGGGCTGCCGCCGCGTTCGGTCCCTGGGCGGCGTGCGAGTGGTAGAGGACTAGCGGCAGATGAAGGATCTGTCGCGCGTGCTCCGTCGCCCGCAGCGCGAAATCGTAATGCTGCGATTCCTCGAAGCCCGCGCGGAAGCCGCCGAGTTCCGCGAAGAGCGATCGCCGCACGACGAGCGCGTGTGCGACGTACATATAGGAGAGCAGAAGCTCCGGCGACCAGTCGGGCTTGAATTGCGGCGAATAGCGCTGTCCGTCGACGCCGATCTTGTCGTCGTCGGTGTAGAGTACGTCGGCGTCGGGCGCGGCGGCAAGCGCGAGGGCGATTTCGCCGACCGCATCGGGCGCGAGCTCGTCGTACTGGTCGAGGAAGAGCAGGAAGTCGCCTGTTGCGAGTTCCGCCGCCGAATTGGAGGCGGGGCTGATATTGTCGTTTTCGGCGCGCGCGACGAACTTGATCCGCACATCGCCCGCGGCGAGTGCCGCGAGATGGCCGGCAAGCGCATGATCGCCGTTGGCGCCTACCGCAATGCAGAGCTCCCATTCTGCGTGCACCTGCGCGCGTACGGACGCGATCGTCCGGTCCAGCCGCGTCCGGTCAGGGCCTTGCACCGGCATCACGATCGAAATCGTCGGCAGCGAGGGCGCCGAGGCGAGCCTGGCCTCGAGCCACGCCGCGCGCCGACCGGTCCACTTGTTCCAGTCGAGCCAGGCGTCGTAGCGATCGGCAACGGGCGGAACCTCGAACCCGCCCGGCAACCCGTGAGTCGACCCTGGCGCCACCGTGCCGACGAGGCGCCACGCCTTGCGCGCGAGGCGCGGCCAGTCGCGCGGGCGCGGAAAATGGCCGCGGCGGGTGATCCATGTGCGGCCGATGGCGGCGACGTGCCCGACCGCCGCCACGCGACGGTCGAACGCTCGCTTGCCGCGCGCGACGGCCGAATCGGAGAGCACACGGATGCGCGCGGGAAAATCGAGGGTCACGGACTCGCCCGACTCGAGTTCCGCGACGATCGTGACGTCGTACCGTCCCGGGGCGAGGTCGACGTCGGCGGCGAACCCGCTCTCGGCCGCACGCGGATGCCCGGCGAGCGCGCGCAGAACGTCCGGTCGCGGCATCGGATAATCGCACGCGTGCGTTGCGCCGCCGATCCAGAGCGCGACGCGCGCGACGCGCGCCTGGGGGTGGAAGCACCACCCGGAGACGTGCACGCGTCCCGGAGGAACGGTCGCACCGGGCGATTCGAGGTTGCCGGCGAGCCGCGCGAAGGCGACCTCCACGTTTCGGCGGAACAACTCGACGTCCGGCGCTTCGTCGCGCCGCGCGACGAGCCTCACATCGTGCGTGCCCGGCGGGAGCGCCAGCGCAACCCGGAACCCGCACGCGCCAGCCGCGGGAATCCCGGGGTGCAGCGCGGCGATGTCGGCGCGCGCAATCCCGTATCGAACCGCGAGCCTCGCGGTACCGACGCGCAACTCGATGCCGCGGATTGGCGCCGTCACGCCGACGCACCATCCGCCGAGAATGCGCACCGGTTCGTCCGGCGGCCATTCCGTCGCGCCCTCGAGCGCGAACAGGACGCCCGCGTCCGCCGTATTTCCGGCGATCACGCTTGCGCTTGGCGCCGCGCGAGGCGGCCGAGCCAGCGCTCGTCCAGCCGCGCGAGCTTGGCCGCGGCGGCGTCGAGCTGTTGCGACAGCGTGCGGACATGCGCGGCGGATTCGACGAGCTGGCCCTCCAGCAGCGCGATGCGCTCGCGTGCCTCCCGTTCGAACTGGGCGAGACGCGCACGGTCGGTCGTGAGCTCCTGCTCCACGACGGCCCGGCGCGCGAGCTCCGTGGTCAGCGCCGTCACCGCTTCTCCCGTCTGCTTGGCGGTCGCGGCGAGGGCGTCGCGCTCGCGGTCGCGGATGGCGAGGTCGCGCCGCAGCGTCTCGGCTTCGGGGACGAGCTGCGCAAGCTTCCCGGCGATCTCGTCGCGCTCGAGGCGCAACGCGTTAAACTCGGCGCCGAGCACGGACAGCTCCTGGTGCGTCGCGTCGAGGTTCTCCTGCATCGCGGCTTCCTGCGCGTCGCGCACCGCGTGCGCCTGTCGCGCAGCGTCCATCTGCCCGAGCAGGTCCTGCATGTGTTCGCGCGCCTGCGCAATCTGCTGTTCCTGGTTCTGCGCGGCGTATCGCGCCTGGTCGATCTGCTCGGTCAGGCGCGCAATCGTGGTGCGCTCATCGCCGAGTTCCTGCTGCTGGCGCGCAATGGAGTCGCGGAGCTCGCGCTCGACGGTGCCGATGCCGCTCGTGCCCATCGCCGCGATCTCGGCGCGCAAGGATTCCTTGACCGCGGCGAGGTCGGCGCGGGTGAGCGCCAGGTCTTCAGTGCGGGCGCGCAGCGCGGCCTCGGTCTCGTCCCGCGCGGCGTGCGCCGAGCGCGCGGACTCGATGTTGCCTTCGAGCAGCGTGATGTTCCGTCGCGCCTCGTCGACCTCGGCTGCGCGTTCCCGGGCGGATGCTTGCGTGGCCTCGAGCTCCTGCGCGAGCCATGGCGGCATGGCGGCCGCGAGCGCGGCGCGGGCGGCCATCACCAGCGCCGCGACCACGGGTTGCGGATCCTTTCCAATCGGCAGCTCGGCGAGCTTTGCATAGCCGCCGTCGAGCACGGTGTCGAGACCCGAGGCGAGGCTTTCGCGCGCTGCCCGCTTCGGAGCCTCGTGATTCTGGCGCTTCAAGTCCGGCTGGACGAGGTCGACCGCGGCTTTTTTTTGCGCGGCGGACGCCTTGAGCGGAAACGCCGCTTCGTCGCAGATGCGGGCGAGAATTCCGGCGGAATCGGCGAGCAACGCATCGTAGGCGATCGTCGAGCGGGGCAGCCCGCGCGAATCGCGTTCGGCATCGACGAGATGCGCGTACCACAGGGCGAGCGACTTCTCCGGCGCGAACTGGTCCCGGCGCGCGAGCGACGCCGCGACTTCCATCGGCCGGCGAACCATCAGCGCGCAGGAGGGCGTGAAGCCGGCGTCAACGAACGCATCGCGCCAGAATGGCAGCACCCGGCACAGGCGCGGATCCTTGAGCACCGCGAATCTCGCGTCGCCGAATTGCGTGGCGATGATTCGCACGGCCTCCGCGCGCAACGCCTCGACACCGGGAATTGCCATCCATCCGGCGGGCAGTGGCGCAACGCTGTCCCACCGTGCGCCAAGCCGTTGCAGCAACTGGTCGTTGAGGCGGACGACCGGCGCGCATTCCCAGTAGCCTTCCGGATTGTCCGCGGTGGCGGGCATGAGCTGCGTGCCCGGGAACGCGCCGGACTTCGCCAGTGCGCCGGTCAGCGCCGACGTGCCACTGCGGTGCATCCCGAGAACGATGAGTAGGTGCCGGTGCATGCCGCTATGGTACCGTCAAGGCAGGCGAAATAGGAGCGGCACTTCGAGCGTGCGCGCATGGTGGATGCCATGCTCCCAGAGGCCGTCCTCCCCCCAGCAGTCGCCGTGATCGGCGCAGACGACGATTCCCGCGCCGGCAAAGGCCGCGAGCAGCGGCGCGATTTCGGTGTCGATCCACTCGATGCAGGCGATCTGGCGCCGGCGCGATTCGGTGCCATCGTTATCCGCGGCGAACGGCACGCAGGGATTCACCGCCGCATCCCAGGCAGCGCCTTCGTGCCAATAGGGGACGTGCGTTTCGCCCAGATTCGCGAACGCGAATACGGGCTGGGCCGCGGCGCGCGCCTCCTCGATCTCGCGCAGCAAAAAGGCGCGCTGCGCGCGAAGACCCGGCCCACCGGCGTAATGGAAGCGTTCGAAGTCCGCGGTCAGCACGCGGCCTGTGTCGGTGCCGGGATCGAACCAGCCGACGGCGCCGGTGCCGATTGTCCGGTAGCCGCGCAGGCGGAAGCCGTCGACGATGTTGCGCCCGGGCAGGTCGATCCACGGGTCCGCCGCGCCGCGATTGCCGGCGCCCGCCATGCGGAAGATCTTGCCGAATTTCGAATTCACGAAAGGCTCGCGCCGCGCAGGGTCGCCGGGCGTGAACCCCATGAAGAACGCCGCGTGCGCGCCGAAGGTGAAATGCGATGGCGAATAAGCGCGCACGAGCGGTCCGATGGCGCGCAGATTCGGCGCCGACGCGGCGGCGAACGCGTCGTAGCGGCACGAATCGAGCGTCACGAACAGGACATCAGTTGAAGAACTCACGATGCCGTTACCTGCTCGCACGTGAGCTTCAAGTCGACGAGCGCGACGTAAGCGCCCCGGTCCGGCTGCTCGACTTCGAAGACGAGTGCGCCGACCTGCTTGTCGATCGGAAACGCGAGCTGCCCGGAGCGGCGATTCTCGAGCCGCAGCGTGATCGACCACGGGCCGGCACCGAGGCGATGATGAATTCCGCAGCGAAGCGTCGTTCCGCAGACGCCATTCGCCGACGCTGGTTTGTCGATGGGGAAATACGCGCCGCCCAGCTCGCGCGCCTGGCGGTCGTGCACGATCACCGACAGGCAGGGCTGCGTCACATGGTCGGCGAACTCGACGTCGACATCGAAGACGAGATCGTCGCCGTATTTCGAGGTCGCCCGCGTGGTGCCGGTACTGCGAAACGCTGCGCGGACGATCCGGCCCTCGCCGGTGCCAAACGCAATGCCGGCGCCCTCGCCGATGAACGGCTTCAGCGTGACGGGATTGCCGGATTGCGCGCCCTCGGCCTGGCGGATGTCGAGGGCGTAAAGCTCGGTGATCACCTCGGGACGTCCCTCCGCCTTAAGCCGGCCGCGATCGAGGTAAATGGCCCGCTGACAGAACGACTTCACCAGCGTCGTGTCGTGCGAGACGAACAGCAGCGTCACGCCGCTTTGCGTCAGTCGCTCGAGGCGCTCGACGCATTTGAGCTGGAATGCCGTGTCGCCGACGGCGAGCGCCTCGTCGACGATCAGCACGTCGGGCTCGACGTTGACGGCGACCGAGAACGCGAGGCGCATGAGCATCCCGCTCGAATACGTCTTGACGGGCCGGTCGATGAATTCCTCGAGACCCGAGAAAGCGACGATTCCCGGCAGCCTCGCCTCGATCTCGCTTCGCGCGAGCCCGAGGATCGCGCCGTTCAGGAACACGTTCTCGCGGCCGGAGAATTCCGGGTTGAAGCCGCTGCCGAGCTCCAGCAGCGCGGCGACGCGGCCGCGGACCTGCGCGGTGCCCGTCGTCGGCGTAAGCGTTCCGGCAATGAGCTGCAGGAGCGTCGACTTGCCCGAGCCATTGCGGCCGATGATGCCCACCACCTCGCCGCGCGCGACGTCGAACGAGACGTCGGCGAGCGCCCAGAATTCCTGGAAGAACTGGCGCCGGCCGCGGAATAGCGACTGGAGCAGCCGGTCACGAGGCTGCGCATAGATCTCGTAGCGTTTGCCCAGTCCGCGAACGGAGATGACGGACTTTGGTGCGTCGGCGGCTGCCGGCGGCGCGGGTTGGAGTGCGGCGTGCATAACCTCTCACTATACCGTGGCGCATATGCTCGCGTCATTCCCGGCAGCGCGACGGCTATAATCGCGCAGCATGGCCGCCGCCCGCTTTCCCGCGAATCCGCTGTCGCTCGTGCGCACGGTCGCGGCGCAACGCGAGCTCGTCTTCGAACTCGTGCGCGGCGACATCGCCGGCCGCTACCGGGGATCGGTCCTCGGCCTCATGTGGTCGCTCGCGTCGCCGCTCCTGTTGCTCGCGGCGTTTACGTTCGTCTTCGGCACGATCTTCCAGTCACGCTGGGGCAGCGGCGCCGTCGGGCATGGCGCATACGCGCTGCTGCTCTTTCCCGGCATCCTGCTGCATGGCTTGATGGCAGAGGCGGTGACGCGCGCACCCGGCCTCGTGACCGCGGTGCCGAATTACGTGAAGAAGGTGGTGTTTCCGCTCGAAGTCCTGCCGCTCATCGCGGTGGCCGTCGCGCTGTTCCACGCCCTGATCGCGTTCGTCGTGCTCGCGGCCGCGCTCGTCGTCGCCCGCGGCGGACTGCCGCTGACCGCGATCGCGCTGCCGCTGATCCTGCTGCCGTACGTGCTGTTGATCCTTGGCGTCACGTGGGTTCTTGCCGCGCTCGGCGTCTATCTGCGCGACATTTCGCAGGTCATGGGTCTCGTGACCATGCTGCTCATGTTTCTCTCGCCCGTGCTCTATCCCGCGAGCGCGTTGCCGGAGCCGTACCGCACATGGATCTGGCTCAATCCGCTGACGTTGCCGCTCGAGGAAACGCGCGGCGCGCTGATCGAGGGCCGCTGGCCCGATTGGGGCGCGCTCTCCGTGTACACGATCGTCGCGCTCGCGGTGGCGTGCGCCGGCTACTGGTGGTTCCAGAAGACGCGCAAGGGATTCGCCGACGTTGTTTAGGCGGTGGAATCGAGTTTTGACCGTTAACGCACTGGGGGCATCACAGGCCGTCCCAATCGCCGACGATGGGAATGTCGCCGGGAGCGCCGAGAGTGGCGCTGACATCGGGGATGGTGCAGCAGGAGTTGTAGTTCCACAGGTAGAAGGTGTTGGTGCTGGGTCGAAATGGCCCGTCGGTGCTTCTGGTGTACCCAACCCAGTCGCCGACTACAGGGAGGTCGCCAGGCGCGCCATAGCGGAGCTTGATATCCGCCGTGACGCCGCTCGGCTTGCCGTCGAACAGGTAGAAGGTGTTGTTGCCGGGGCGGTATACCCCGACGGTCGTGGTGCCGTTACCGTCCCAGTCGCCGACAATGGGAAGGTCGCCGGGCGCCCCAAGGGCAATGGTGACATCGGGCGGGCCGCTGGGCGTGTTGCTGTTCCACAGATAGCCGTTAGCGTCCCAGTCGCCGGCCAAGGGAATGTCGCCGGGTGCCCCGAGCGCAACGGTGACATCAGGTGGGCCGACGGAGCTGTTGCTGTTCCACAGGTAGAACGTGTTCGTGGTGGTGCCGGGACGGAAGAGGCCGACGGTGGTGGTGCCATTGCCGTCCCAGTCGCCGACAATAGGAAGGTCGCCGGGTGCCCCGAGGGCAACCGTGACATCAGGGGGGCCGACGGAGCTGTTGCTGTTCCACAGGTAGAATGTGTTGGTGCTCGCTCCCGGGCGAAACAGCCCGACGGTTGTATTGCCGGCAATGGGGGGCGCCGGGCTCGTGGTGACGGCCAGGAATCGATCCGGACCCAACCCTGTGAGGGGTCCGACGAGCATACGGAGCGGGGTGGCGGTGCCACTTGCCGTACGCCTGTCCACCGTGACGTTGGGGATGCCGTCCGGGACTCCGTTCGACACGAACACCTCATCGTTGTCGAGGTCGACGGCCACGCCCGGGGCTGCGATCCGGCCGGGACAATGAGCGTACGAAGCGATAGCTCGTTGCCGCTCGCCGTGCGGCTGTACACCGCGACGGTGTCATCGTCGCGCGTCACCAGGAGCTCGTTGTTCACCGTGTCCACGGCAAACCCCTTGGCGGACGTGACGAGCGTTCGGATCGGCGCGGTGTCCCCGCTTGCCGTACGGCTGTAGACCGCGATGCTGGCGACCGGGCCGCCGTTCGCCACGAAGAGCTCGTCGTTGATCGGGTCGATGGCCACGCCAAAAGGGCTATTCAACCTCGTCGTCGGTCCAATGAGCGTCCGCAGCGGGGCATCCGAACCGCTCGCGGTACGGCTGTACACGATGACTTGGGAGGCGTCGAGGAAATGGTGTTTCGTCACGAACAGCTCATCATTCACCGTGTCTACGGCCAAGGCATCGGACCCCCCCGACCCGAGGCTCAGGGTCCGAAGCGCCGGGGAGAACTCTGAAGCGGTTTGCCGGTAGACCGCGACCTCGGAGGCGCCTTGGAAATTGCCCTCTTCCAGGACCACCAACATCTCATGGTTCACCGTGTCCACCGCCAAGCCCGCAAATGCAAGTGCGAGGACTGGCGGAGTATCCAGCGTTCGACGCGGCCGGGCGTTGCCGTTCGCGGCGCGGTTGTAGACCCTGATGCTGTCGCCGTTCGAGACAAAAAGTTCCTGTGCCCCCGCGGCTGGTGGGTCGAGCACAAACCAAAGGGTGGCGGCGACACCGCAGATTACCCAGTGCCTTGCGCGTTGCCACGATGTCAGCACATTGCCTGTCATGTTCGACGCCCCCGATTGTTGCCGGCTCAAAGTGTCGCAACGCGCACTCAATGCGCGACGCCGACAATACTACTCCCGCGTACCTCAGGCGGCGTACCGAGCGGCGATTCTCGCCACGCGCGCCGACGACGCGGCGTACCACTCGGCGAGCATGATCAGCGCGAACAGCAGGCGCTCGCGCTGCACGCCTGCCGCGAGATCCGTGTCGACGACGGCTACGAGCTCGGCGGTGTCGATTCCGGGAATCGCGTGCGCAGAGAAGTAGGCCGTAGGCCCGCCGCGCGAGTGCAGCCAATCGCGGGTCCAGGTGCGCATCGGCAGCACGAAGCCCTGCTTGCGCCGCGCGTGGATCCGCTCGGGGAGCCACCGCTTCGCGATCCGGCGCAAGGCGACCTTGCTCTGTCCGCCACTCATCCGCTCGGCGGGCGGCAACGCCAGCGCCGCGGCAACAAGGTCGGGTTGCAGAAACGGCGCGCGCCCCTCGAGGCTCACGGCCATCGCCATACGGTCGTACTTGACGAGGAGGTCGTCGGGGAGCCACGTGGCCAAGTCCGCCGCGGTCGCGCGCTGCAACGGATCGTGCGCGGCGGCGAGCCAGCGCAGGAGCGTCGCCTCCCACGCGTCGACTTCGGGCACTGCGCCAGGCATGAGCCGCGCGCGGCCCGCGTAGTCGGTGAGCAGCGGGAATCCCGACGGCGTCACCGGCGGCGTGTTGTCGATCAAATGGGTGGCCGTCGTCGGGTCGTCCGCACCGAGCGCGCGCTTCACGTTTGCCAGCATCCCGGGATTCGGCGCGAACGGCCCGTAGTATCCGTAGCCGGCGAACACCTCGTCGGCGCCTTCTCCGGACAGCACGACCGTCGCATGCTGCCGCGCTTCGCGCGCCAGCCAATAAACAGGCAGCATTGCCTGGTCGCCGACCGGTTCGTCGAGCGCCGCGGCGACTTCGGGCAGCAGCGTAGCGAAGCTCGACTCGTCGAAACGGAAGTGATGATGACGGCTCGCGATCGTCGTCGCGAGCTCGCGCGCGAATTCGCTCTCGTCGTGTTCGACGGACGCGAAGCCCATCGAGAACGTCAGCACGCCGGGCAGGTGCCGTGCGGCGACCGCCGCCACAATTGAGCTGTCGAGGCCGCCCGAGAGGAACGCGCCGACCGGCACGTCGGCAACAAGACGGGACGCCACCGCGTGCTCGACGAGCGCTGCGAGCGCGTCGTCGGCGAGGGGGGCGGCGGCGGCAAGCGGCGGCACGTAGTAGCGGACGCGTTTCGCCGACGGCGCGTCGAGTGCGATCTCGAGGCGCTCGCCGGGCAGCACGCGTCGCACGTGCCGGTAGATCGTCGCCTCGCCCGGCACGTAATGCAGCGCAAGGTAGCGCGAAAGCGACAGCGGATCGATTCTGGCGCCGACCCACGGCAGCGCCGCGAGGGTCCCGAGGTCCGAGCTGTAGGCGAAGCGGCCGTCCTTCGCGGCGTAGAACAGCGGCTTTTCGCCGAAGCGGTCGCGCGCGAGATGCAGCACCCGCGCGTCGCGGTCGAGGATCGCGAACGCGTACATGCCGTCGACTCGCGCAAGCAGCCCGTCGATGCCCCAGCGGTCGTAACCCTGCGCGAGGATCTCGGTGTCGCTCGCCGTGGCGAATGCGCAGCCGGCGCGCTCGAGCTCGCCGCGCAGCGCGCGGTAGTTGTAGATTTCCCCGTTCTGGAACACCAGCACCTGCCCGCCGCGCGCCCGCAGCGGCTGATTCCCGGTCGCAAGATCGATGACCGCGAGCCTGCGCATCCCGATCGCGACGCCAGGCTCAACGTGAATTCCCTCGCCATCCGGCCCGCGATGGCGGATGGCCGTGAGCATTTCATGCAGCACGCCCGGGGGAGTGGCCTGCGTCGAATCGATGATGCCAGCGATGCCGCACATTGGAGTTTCTTGCCGCGAGGATTGAGTTGGACGGGAAAGCCGCCAGCGAATTCTAACCTGCGGCCTTCATCCCGCGGCGCGGCGGAATCACCTCCGTGCGAAATGCTAGACTCGAAAGCGATCCGCCTTCGCGACCATGAACGAATCCGAACTTGCCGCGCGTATCGCCGCATACCCACGCTGGCATTACGCCTTCGACCTGCGCGGCCACTCGACGGCCACCGCCGGCGTCACGCGCGTCCGGCGTCACGCGCAACGGCTACCGTACCTGCTCGATCCGCTCGTCGCAGGCTGCGGCGGCTCGCTGGCCGGCCTTCGCGTGCTGGATCTTGGTTGCAACGCCGGGTTCTGGTCGCTCGCCGCGCTGCGCCGTGGCGCCGATTTCGTGCTCGGCGTGGATGCGCGGAAGATGCATCTCGAACAGGCCGCGCTGGTGTTCGAAGTTGAGGCAATCGGTGCAGATCGTCACCGCTTCATCGAAGCCGACCTCATGAACGCCGACTGGGCGGCGTGGGGCCGATTCGACGTGGTTCTCTGCCTCGGCTTGCTCTACCACGTCGGTCGGCCGGTCGAATTGTTCGCCCGCATGGAGGCGACTGGCGCGCGCCACATCGTCATCGACACCGCGCTGTCGTTGCTGTCCGGTGCCGCGTTCGAGATGCTACGCGAGCCGCTCGACGACCCTCGCAACGCGATCGGGTCGGAGCTCGTGCTGTGGCCGACGCGCGAAGCGGTGACTGTGCTCGCGGCGCAGCATGGCTATGACGCGCGCACGCTCGAACCCGCGTTTGCGGCGTGGGACGAGTGCGAGGACTATCGCGATGGGCGGCGGCGGGGCTTCCTGCTGACGCGCGCGCCTGGCACCGCGCTCGGCGTGCTTTTGGGAGAGCTGGCGTGAAGATTCCCCCGCCGGATTTGTTGACCCAAGTTTCGAACGATCCAAGTCCGGACAACTATCGCAGATTTGCCATGGCCTTGTGGTCGGTCGAGGAACCGCTGAAAGTCGCCGGCTACCGGCTTGCCGACTTCGACCGCATCCTCGACTTCGGATGCGGAGTCGGCCGCATGCTGCAGGCGATCAATCTCACGCGACGTGAGGGGCAGGAGCTTTGGGGTTGCGACGTCAATGAAGCTTGCGCGAGATGGTGCAGAGAGAATCTCGATTTCGCCACGGTCGCGCATACGTCGCTTGATCCTCCGCTTCCGTACGCAGACGAGAGCTTCGACCTCGTCATAGCAATTTCGGTGTTCACGCATCTGTCCCGCCCAAGGCAGGTCGCAACGGCCCGTGAGTTGATCCGCGTGCTCCGTCCCGGTGGTGTTGCGTTCATCACGACCTGTGGGCTCGGCATGCTCCCGGACGTACTCGCGATCAACGATGCATGGACGGTGCGCGAGTTCGACCTTTTGGGCGCGACGGGCAGCTTCCTTCACTTTGCCGAAGGCGAGGAGGAGGCCCTCGAGGGCCAGCGTGCAGTGATCGTCCTGCACGCGCCCGACGCCGTGGCGCGCATCTTCTCGCCGCTGCGGCTCGCACATCGCGCCGAAATCTCTGCGGTCGCGGCCGGGCAAGATGTTTCGGTGCTCGTGAAGCGCGAGGGCGGATGCCGCGTACTCCTGCCGATTGGAGCAATCGAGCCGCGGCGCGGCGTGCCGTCCACGGTGCAGGCGAATAAGCGTGTGTCCGATGTGGTCACGCTCGACTTCGCGGGCGCCGAGGATGAGCGCGTTGTTTTCCGGTCGTACGTTTCGTTCGACGAACGTCGCTACGAACTCGTCCACCTCGCCGTCGACTGTCGCGTTCGGGACGCGGCCACGGGGCGGCTGCTCGCCGTCGGGCGGTTTGCGTTTCCGTCGACGGTTTCGCTCGGGCCCGGGCATTTCATTCCGTTCTCGATAGAAACCCCCGGTGCTCCGGCAATGCGTGTCGAACTGGCGCTCGCGCTCCTCCGGGCGCCGTGGCAGCCGGACGCGATTCGCTTCCGCTGGTGGGATTCGCGGCTCGAGGCCATGGGGCACTCGGACGACGTGATCGAGCAGCGCGCACCAATCGCGCCGTCCGAAATGACGCGCCGCGATCTCGTCGATCTGTAACCGGCCGACGGGCTATCGGACGAAGCCAGGAAAATCACCCGGCGCTCCGAATGTGAACCTCAGCGTTTGCGCGCCATCGGGATCCGGTCTGATGAACCACGTTCCATCCCGAAAGATCGCGAGCGAGTAGGCCCTTGTGCCCGCATCCTGCGACCAGCGAGGGATCAGTAGCGGCAGGTCCTGCGGAAGTCCCCCGAAGTCGTGCGTCGCATCCACGGCGCCTGACCCTTTGGTGTCTAGAAACCATTTGCCTTGGCGATAAACGCCGTAGACGACGTTGTTCCGGTCGGTTGCATTGCCGGCGCCGGTAACATTGAGGACAACTGGCCGGTCGCCCTTTGTCCCCAGCGAGAACTGGATGTCGGCGTCCATGCCGGCGCGCTTGGTGGCGATGAGCCAGGCGCCGTCCCGGAAAACGCCGCTGTCGGCGAGGCCGTCGCCGTTGAAATCGGCGCAGAACGGCAGATCCCCAGGCTGCCCGAAGCCAAGATCGCCTTTCGGCGGTCGATCTGTCTTGCCGGACAGAAACCAGAGCCCCTGCGCAAACACACGGTAGCCGTGAGGGTCTTCCCGGTCCTTCTGAGGGCACACGAGGCCGATGTCGCCCGGGACGCCGAACCGCACGATGTCTTTCGGATCGTGCGCGTAATCGAGGCTGTCGCCCGGCGTGGCGCCGCGGTCAACGTAGAACACCGCGTCGGCGGGCCGATAAAGCGCAAAGCGAACGCCACGACGGTCGGTGGGTTCTCGCAACAAGACGTAGAGGGCGGCCACAATCGGGATCAGTAGCAGCAAGAGCAGCAACCGGCGGCGGATCGATTTCATCGAGATGGAATCCGTAAGCGGATAGGTAGGGTCGGATTCAGTATCGCCGATTCTAGCCTTGTTGCGAAACCCATCGCTCGGCGCGGGCCGCCGCGAATTCATGCGACACTTGCGCGCGCCAACCCATCCCGCCGATACCCACGATCGATTTCATGCGCTTCAACAACATCCAGGTCCTGAGGTTCTTCGCGGCGGCGAGCGTCGCGCTGTACCACAGTCATTACTACGTCGGCGCGCTGCTCTGGAAGACGCCGATGACCCGCGCCTTCGACTTCCATTTCGCGTGGGGCGTCGAGCTGTTTTTTGCGATCTCGGGATTCGTCGTCTCCTATTCGCTGACGAAGTCGACGCCGGGCCGCTTCCTCGCGCTGCGGCTGATGCGCATCTACCCGGCGTTCTGGCTCGCAGCGTTTGTTGTCATCGCAGGCCGCTTTGCACTGGGTGGCCACCCATTCACCTCCGGGCTGCTGCCGGCGTTGACGCTGATGCCGGTCGGCGGGGCCGACTATCCGCTCGGTGGCGTCGAGTGGAGCCTTGTCTACGAAGTATTCTTCTACACACTGCTCGCGCTGATTGCGCTGGTTCCCGTGCGCTTTGCGCGCGAGTGGGCGATGGTTGTTTGGCTTGCCGCAATCGCCGCGATGGCACTGTACGGGCCGGTCCCCGCAACATCGTTTGTTCCCACATTCGGGACAATCGCGTTTTCGGCGTTCAACCTGCCGTTCATCGCCGGCGTGCTCGGATATTCGTTGTTTCGCGGTGTGGACCGCCTCCCATTGGCGGTCCTCGTCGCAACGGTTCCGATCGCGCTCCTCGCTGCGGATGGCGAAATCTCGACGGAACTCCAACTCGCCTTTCAAGCAGTCGGCTTTGCCGCCCTGGTGCTGTCCGCGGCCGAAATTTCGCGACGATGGGACGTAGCGGCGACGAACCCGCTGGTCAAGCTGGGGGACATGTCATACGGCCTCTACCTCGTTCACGTGCCCGTGATTCTGGCGGTGCTTGCGAGGAACCGGTTCGGGCCAGCCGATGCGAACGAAGCCTTCCTCACGTGCGCAAGCACGGCGCTCGTCGTGGGCTGCGGTTACGGATGGATCGAGATCAGCCTCTATCGCCGCAACAAGGCGTGGCTCGATCGGCGTTGGCCGAGGCGCGACGGCGGGACGGTGACCGCAGGAAGGTAGCGGCGAGTTCGGCGCCGGTGGAGGGATCCGCGCGCTATCGCCGCCTCAGGACGACAAGGTCCTGGTGGTTGCCGATGTAAGCCGGTATGACCCGGTCGACACTGAACCACCGCGACCATTTTCGCCGTATCTCGTTATGCGTCATGAACGTCGTCCCGTAGTAGCCGGTGTTGCCGAGGGCGTCGTCGATCGCATTCGCGGTGGGATGGAACGAAGAACCCGCCCCGACGATCTGGGCAAATGTCTGCGCGTCCAGCCCCGCCCGCGCCGCCGCGTGCTCGCCGAGCGTGGTCAGCAGCACGATGGCGTAGGGGGCGCTGATTCGATGCAACTCGGCCAGCCATTGTTGCTGGGCGTCCTCGGCGAGATGGGTCATCACCGAGATGCCGAAGATCAGGTCGAACCGGCGGTCGGGAAGCGGTGTGGGCGGGTAGAGGTCGATGGCGCGGAAATCGCCGAAAGGCAGATTGTCGGCGCACCACTGCACGTTGTCGGCATCGATGTCGACCCCGGTGAAGCCGGGCCAGTCGGTGCAAAAGCGCGCGATGCGGCCGCAGCCGCATCCCCAGTCGAGCACATGCTTGACGCCCGCGAAGTCCCGCGACGACGCGACGACGGCTTCGCGCAGCTTGATGGCCGTCGATAGTCCGGTGAGGCGGAAGTTCGCCGCGTTTTCGTTGCCGGTGGTCCGAAACATCCGCGGCGCGTCGGGCAGCGCCAGACCGCGATCGGCGGATGCCGGGGTCGGCATGAAGTAGGCACGGGTCATGTCGAACGGTTGCCCGGTCACGCGATCGGAAAACTGAAGCATTAGTGACCGGCTCTCGAGTTCATCGGCCGTCAAGCGGATGCGGCATTCGAATCCGCTTGCGCGCACATTGGCGCGAAACCAGAGGAGTTCGGTGAGGTCGTCGCGATCGAGAGGGAAGTGCTGCTCGTCGAACGGTCGGCCGTTGGCGGTGAACACCACATCCTGCGAACGGCCTTCGGGCGCAAGTGCCCAACCGATGATGGTCACGGTTTCGCCGTCGTGGGTCGCGCTGTCGATCGCCCAGCACGAGGTTCCGAACGCGCGGCTGTACCGCTCCGCGGCGGCGTGCTCGGTCACGGAGCGTCCGGTAATGGCGCCGATGCGCGATTCACGTGCGACCCAGCACCGAGATCATTTCGGGCCCCGACAACTCGAAGTGACGGATCTCGAACGAGTTGTCGAGGTGCTCGCGGGCGCGACCGAGGAAGTCGAGCCAGGTGTTTCCGTCCCAGACATGGAAGTGAATGCTGTAGCCGATCTCGATGCAGACCCGCGCGTTTTCCTCGGCTGCGGCTTCGTCGTGGTGGTTGTTGACCAGTTTCGCCCATTCGAGGAAATGGCCGTAGCGCGAAGCCTTGCCGCCATCCGCCTCGTCGGCGACGAGGTGGGAGAACGTCGTGAGGGGACGCGCGCTGTCGAAGCAGTTGCGCATGTTGGGCATCGCATAATAAAGAAATCCACCTGGCGCCACCTTGCGCAGATGGTTGCGCAATGTCCCGAGCGGGTTCTCGCAGTGCTCGAGCATGTGGTTGGCGATCAGGAACTCGATGGAGCCATCGCGAAATCTGTCGAGGCGCTCGCCGTCGTCCACGACGTCGACGTTGACGAACGAATGCCCGGCGAGTTCGGGATACTGTTTATGCAGCTCCGGGACGGTGCGGAAATCGACGTAGCGGGCGGTTGCGCCGGGCGGCAGCGGTGTCGGCGAGTCGAGCGCACCGATCTCGATCCCGCTCCCGCGGAGGTAGCGGGCCGCGACGCGCTTTCGTTCGGCAACGAGGTCGTCTGGCAGGTGCATGGCGAGGGCGCGATTATACTTTACCGGGTGCGCGCCGCGCGGCGAGGTAACCGCTACACGGTGCTGGGGCTGGCCTCTTTCGTCGCTGCCGTATGGGCCGCACGCGCGTGGCGGGCATAGAACAGGCGCGGAAACTCGACTTCGGCCGGCTCGCCGCGCAGTGCAAAGCTGCGCCCCGTCCGCGCGAATCCCGGATGATAGAAGGGATCCGCCTCGATGATCGGGCGCCACCGCCTGAACATGGTGGCGATTTCGCGCTCGTTCTTTTCCTCGCCGCGGCTCACGCCCTCGTGATGAATCAGGACGACGTCGGGATCGACGATCACGCGATAGCCCTTCTGCAGCAGCCGCAGGCAGTAGTCGACGTCGTTCCATGCAACGGGAAGCTCGACTTCGTCGAAGCCGCCCGATTCGAGGAACACCTTGCGCGGCGTGATGAGGCACGCGGCGGTGACCGCCGCGACATTGCGCACCGCGCGCTTGTAACACAGCGGCCCCATGATGTCCGCCTCGTTCCTTTCGCCCTGGAAATAGTGGCCGGTCAGCGCCTCGTGTCCCATCACGACGCCGAGATGCTGGATCCGGCTGTCGGGATACAGGAGCTTGGCTCCGACCGCGCCAACACCAGGGAGGCGCGCGAAGCCGACCATCCGCTTCAGCCAATCCGCCTGGACGATTTCGGTGTCGTTGTTGAGGAAGAGCAGATAGTCGGCATCCGTCTGCCTCGCCGCGGAATTCATCAGCGCGGAAAAATTGAACGATCCGGGAGACCGGATTACGCGGTGGCGCGTCCGGCGCAGGTACTCCAGTGTCTCCGGCTGGACGCTGTCGTTGTCGACGATGATGATTTCCAGCGCGGGGTAGTCGGTAGTCTCTTCCAGCGTGGACACGCAGCGGGAAAGCAGCTCGAGGCGGTCGCGCGTGGGGATGACGACGGCGACCGACGGATATGACGAAGGACGGAAGTCCAGCCGGAACACGCCGACGCCCGCCCTGCGCGAGAGCTCCGGCCAGCTCGCGTCGGCCTCGATCCCGGAACGGTCGAGATGCTCCTGCAGCGCGGCGAGGCCGGAATGAATCGAATACTGCTTCTGCGTGCCGCCCGAGGACGTCGACTGCGGATGGCGCCGCCAGTGATAGAGAACCTCGGCGACGTGGACGATCCGCTGCGTCCGTTCCGCGGTGCGCAAGGCGAGATCGTAATCTTCGGCGCCGCGGAATTCGGCGCGTAGGCCGTGAAGCTCGCGGATCAGCGCCGTGCGGTAGCACTTGATGTGCCCCCAGTACATGTACGAACGAAGAAGGTCGGGGCTCCAGTCCGGTTTGAGACGCGGCTCCGACCGCCCACCGTCCGGCTCGAGGATGTCGTGATCGCTGTAGACGACGTCGACGCCGGGATTGGCGCGGAGGGTTTCCGACAGGACCGCGACGGCATCGCTGCGCAGGATGTCGTCGTGATCGCAGAACGCCACGTAGTCGCCGGTGGCCATCGCGATGGCATCGTTGCTCGCCAGGGCGATCCCCCCGGCCTGCTCGCGCCGCTTGAGGGACACCTGTGCAGGATGCTGCGCGGCAAAGGCTTCCAGCATTCGCCATGGCTCCAGCGCGGTGGAGCCGTCGTCCACCGCGCATAGCTGCCAGCGGTCACACGTCTGGGCGGCGATCGACGCGAGGAGGTCGCGCAGGAAGGCCGGTCGCGTCTCGTGCACCGGAACGACGATGCTGATCAGCGGGTCGGCAGGATCGCAGCGATGCGGGCGCGGAGCGTCGCCTTCGTACAAGCTCATCCACGTTCGGTAGAGCGCCCGCTCCGGGTCCTTGTCGGGATCGGATCCAATGCCGCGACGCCGGAGTGCGGCCCGAGCACCGCGGACCTCGCGACGCAATCGGCGGACGACCCTTCGCGCCAGCGGCACGCGCCCGACCATCACCTTCTGCTCGCCGATCGTGACCGGCGGGCAGGCCGGGGATTTCGCCCGCACCGTTACCGTGACCGCCGGCGCCAACGTGCGCGGCACCCGGATCGTGCAATGGAAGCCGCAGTAAAGCGCGTGGGGAATGTCGACGAAGTGCCGTTTGACATCGACGCGCGCTTCGAAGCACTGCTGATCCTTCACCTTGCGTCCATCGACCAGGACTTCGACCTCTGTGGAATGCCCCGACACGTCGAATGCCCAACCCTGCACCAGCAAGTCCTCCCCGGCTGCAACGCTCGTTTCGGCTCGCGGGCTGTCGAGGGCGCCGTGCAGGCTCGCCGGCGCGTGCACGGGGAGCGTTTCTCCGGCCCGCGGCTTGAAGGCGATGCCGCTCGTGCGCATCGGCAGGATCGTCACGTTGCCAAAACCTTCTTCCGGGAACCAGCGGAGCAACTCCTCTTCCGAGTGATAGCTCCGATACTGCGGTGAGTACCAGTCGAAGTTCAGGAACTCGGCAATCTTGAGCTCGGTGTGGCCGCCCACGGCAAACAGCGCGTAGAACCTGGCAAGCGCCCGCCGGCCATTCACCGCGGCGGCGTCGCGCCAGAACGTCATCCTGCCGAGCAGACGGCAAATCTGGTAGAGCCAGGTCGGCGGCATCCGGCAGGTGATGGGCCGGATCAGGTCGTCCTGCACGAAATGCACCGTCCAGGCGTACAGCCCCGATTGCCGCTCGGTCGGATAGAGCCACACGGAGAAACGTCCGCCCGGTTTCACCAGCGCCGCACTGCGCTTGAACGCCATCCGGCAATCGGGCGTGTGGTGCAGCACGCCGACCGAATACACGTAGTCGAACGTTCCCGGGCGGAACGGAGGCTCGAGGATGTTGCCCTGCACGAGCAGCACGTTGGGAAGGTCCCGCGTATTCTCGCGTGCCCGCTCCAGCGAGTGACTGAGGTCGAGGCCCACGGCGAGCGCGGCGTGCCGGGCCACGGTCTTCACGTACTTCCCCATGCCGCATCCCATCTCGATCACCGTGCGGCCGGCAAGCGAGGAGGCGTCGATGCCGCGCACGTCTTCTTCCTGCGGCACATAGGTGAAGATGTCTGCGAAAAAGACCTTGCGATAGAAGTCCCGGTCGAAGCCCGTCAGCGCCGCGAGCGTGACGATGTCTTCTTCCGGGGTCGTGACCTGATAGGTGTTCCACTCGAAACCGAACGCCCGCGCCGTCTTCTTGTGGAGCTTCTCGAAGCGGCGGATTTTGCGGTAGTCAGGTTCGAAGCCCATCTGCGCCAGCGCCGCAGCGTGCGTGCGGCAGAAATCGGGCGCGGAAGCCAGCGCATTGGGGAGGATTCGCGGAATCCCGTTGGTGATCGGGTAGATGCCTTTGCAGGGAGCGCAATGCAGGATGCCTTCGTCGATGTCCCCCTGCGCCTCCCGCAGCACGGTGAGCTCGAAGTCGCCGTGGCATTGCGGGCAGCAGAGAATGTCGGCGTGGTCGTTTCGCAATTTCTCAGTACTCCGTCAGGAAAAGCACGCGCATGATATCTCAAGGCGCCTCGGGCTCGCCCTGCCAGAGCATGTCGTACCCGAGCTCCTTCGTTTCCGTGCATATCGCGGCGAGCGCGCCGAACTTCTCTTTGAAGATCGCGTCCGCGTGCGAGCGCTCGTGCTCGTCGTACGTCCGCCAGTAGGTGACGATCGCGACGTGATCGTCCGCGCTGCGCGAGGCGGCAAGTGAGCCTTCGTCGGACACGAAGCCCGAGAACGCGAATACCTGGCCGGCGATGAAGCCGCCCTTGTCCCCGCCGTAGGTGTCCTTGACAACGTTGCACATCTCGCCCAGCGCGAATTCGACGTCGTCCATGGCCACGCCCGGCTTCAGTTTCACGGTGTTGAACAACATCTTCGCCCCGAAGGGGATCGTGATCGGCCCGAACATGCGGGTCTCCGGCAGTGGCGGGTGACCGGATTTTACGCCGGTCACGCGATCGGCATGCCCGCGCCCGGAGTAATATGTCGACCTTTGCGGCCCATTCCGCTGTGGGCC
Organism: Casimicrobiaceae bacterium; assembly: GCA_039934535.1. Classification (GTDB taxonomy): domain Bacteria; phylum Pseudomonadota; class Gammaproteobacteria; order Burkholderiales; family Casimicrobiaceae; genus CAIWHR01. Next base: position 28,989 of record JBDTLY010000002.1, read on the forward strand.
CCCATCGAAATGCAGCCTTCAGAGCGACGGTCATGCGACTTGCAAAATACGTGAAGTTCCGCGAGGAAAAGTTCGGCGGCGTCCTGTTCGAGACCCGCTCCGAGAAGGTCTTCACGCTGAACGCGGTGGCGACAGCAGTGATCCGCGAGATCAACGCGGGCGCCGACGAAAAGGCGCTCGTTGCGCGGCTGCAGGAGCGTTTCGACGACCGGGATGGCGCGATCGAGCGCGAAGCCTTGGCGTTCGTCGCCGACCTGCGGCAAAAAGGCCTGGTCCAGGATTGACATCGTGACGGTGCAAGCCGCCAATCCGTCGAGCGATCCGCTCGTGCCGGCCAGTACGCCGGCTGCGACCGAATCCGGCGATCTGGGCGCCCCGCTTTACGTCGCGTGGCAGATCACCAACGAGTGCAATCTCGCCTGCCTGCATTGCATCGAGGAGAGCGGGCCGGGCAAGGCGTTCAAGGACGAGCTCGACGAGGCGCATATCTTCAGCATCCTCGGGCAGTTCATGGAGCAGGAGGTTCCGTACCTGTCGTTCTCGGGCGGCGAGCCGATGGTCCATCCGCTGTTCTTCAAGATGGTGGAATTCGTCTGCGCGCGCGATGGCCAGCTCAAGATCGAGACCAACGGCCATTACCTCACGCCCGAGAACTGCGACCGCATGAAGGCGCTCGGCGTGAAGGCGGTCCAGGTGAGCCTCGACGGCGCGACCAAGGCGACGTTCAATCGCATGCGGGTGCGCGGCGACTTCGACAAGGCCACCGACGGCGTGAAAAACCTCCGTAACGCAGGCGTGCCCATCGAGGTGAACTACTCGCCGACGTACTTCAACGTCCACGAGATCGGCACGGCGATCGACCTCGCGTACGAGCTCGGCGCCTACAGCTTCTATACCGGCCGCACGATGTATACGGGCAACGCCGTGAAGGCCTGGCACAAGCTCGCGCTGACCGAGGAACAGTACGCGCAGTTCTTCACGACGCTGCACGAGAAGACCGAGGAGTACCGCGGCCGGATGCGCGTGCATTTTCACGAAATGGGGCTGCTCGAGGAGTTGCGCTACCGCCTGCACCATCCGGCGGCCCTGCTGATCGTGCTTCCCAACGGCCTCGTCAAGCTCATCAACGCCTTGCCTTTCATCTGCGGCGACCTGCGGAAAGAGTCGCTGATGGACATCTGGGGCAATTTCCAGCGCGCCTGGCAGGATCCCCGGGTCGCGCAGTTCATCGACGACCTGTCCCGCGATCCGGGCAAGACATCGTCGCTGCACCAGTGGGTCTACGTGTGAGCGCCGCAGGGCCGGCCGATTACCTGCCGACGAGCCCGTCGCCGGTGAAGCGCCTGCTGTCGATCTTCAGCATGGTGCGCTATCGCTTTTTCCTCTATGCGGGATTGCTGCCCTACGGACTGGGCGCGGCGTGGGCGTACGCGGCGACCGGAACGCTCGACGCGCGCATCTTCTGGAGCGGGCTCCTTGGCGTGGTGTTCGCCGTCGTCGGCGTGGAGACGTTCAACGAGTACTTCGATTCGCGGATGGGAACCGATCGCGTGTTCAACCCGGCGGACCTGCCGCCGATGTCGTCGTCGGTCATGTGGATCGGCGTCGGCGCATTCGCGGCCGCGCTTGCCGTAGGCGCCTATCTCGCCTACCGCGGCGGATGGCCGATCCTGGTGTTCGCGCTGCTGGGCGGCATGGCGGCGATTTTCTACGTCGCACCGCCGATCCGCTGGGCGTATCGCGGCCTGGGGGAGCTCGTCATCGCGCTGTCGTACGGCCCGTGGATGGTGCTCGGCAGCGTCTATCTCTATACCGGCGCGATGTCGTGGGGCGCACTTTGGGCGTCGCTCGTCCCGGGCTTCCTGATCATGGCGCTCGCCGTCGTCAACGCGATACCCGACTTTCACCAGGACCGCCTCGTGGGCAAGCGGAACCTGGTCGTCCGGGTCGGGCGCGCGCGCGCGGTCTGGCTCTACCTCGGTCTCGCCGCGGCGGGACTGCTGGTCGTGCCGGCCGGCGTCGTCGCGGGCATGTTTCCCAAGGCAAGCCTCGCCGCCCTGTTCGCCGTGCCCCTGCTCGTGGCGAGCGGTCGCAGCGCGATCGACACCTTCGAATCGCCACGTCTCTTCGTGCCCGCGATCCGCAGCATCGTGGCCTGCTATGCGGTCGCGGTGATTTTTTTCACCCTCGGCCTCCTGCTCTCCGTCTGGTGGCCCGGATGACGCGCCGCATCGACAGCCTGCGCGGGCCGTTGCTCGTGTCCTGGCAAGTCACCCGGGATTGCGACCTCTGCTGCCTGCACTGCTGCACCGAGTCGGCGCCGGGGAAGCGGCTGCCCGACGAGCTCGACGCCGCCGAAGCGATGCGGCTGGCCGCCGACATCGTCGCCAACGAAGTGCCGTACGTCATGCTGTGCGGCGGCGAGCCGCTGGTGGTCCCGCACTTCCTGGCCCTCGCCGAGGCGCTCGGGAACGGCGGGGTCCAGCTCAAGATCGAGACCAACGGGCAGCGCTTCGACGCGGCGATCGCCGGCCGCCTGGCGAAGCTCCCGATTCGATCGATTCAAATCAGCCTCGATGGGGACACCCAGGAGACCTATGCCCTCCAGCGCCCGGGCGGGTCGCTCGCCAAGGTCCACGCGGCGTGCCGCGCGGTGCGCAGTGCCGGCCTTCCGCTCGAGGTCACGTTCGCCCCCACCCGGCTCAACATTCACGAGCTCCCGGCCGTCATCGAGCGCGCCCGGGAACTCGGGGCGTTCCGTTTTAACACCGGCAAGCTGATGCGCATCGGCACCGCGGCGCGCCTGTGGGACCGGCTGGAGCCGGCCGCGCCCGCTTACGAGGCGTTCCTGCGCGTGCTGGAGGTCGAGACGAAGCGCATTGGACAGGCCATGGAACTCTGCTATATTCCCTTCACCATCGAAGACGCGCTGCGCGGGAGCATGGACGAGCCGCCGGCAACGATGCTTGTGTTACCCAACGGCTGGGTGAAAGTTGCGGCTGCCCTGCCCCACGTATGCGCCGACCTGCGCCGGACGAATTTGGCCGACGCGTGGGAGGCGTACCAAAGCGCGTGGCGGAGCGAGGCCGTGCAAGGCGCGATGCGCGACGCGGCAGGAGACGGATCGCGTCATGCGGAAGCCAACACCTGGAAGATGTTTTCCGTTGCCCAGGTTTGAATTTACGGAGAAAACATGAGCACACTCGACGTGAAGCTGGAAGCGGAAAAGACGGCCGAAAGCAAGACGGCCGGCATGGTGGCGTCCCCCCCGAAGCAAGCCTGGGAAACCCCCACGCTGGAGGATGTCTCCGAACAGGTCATGGCGCAGCCGTACATCCGCTTTACCTGATCCGACGAACCTTCCGGAATGACAGGGCGCGCGGTCGACGAGTACCGGGCGCCGCTTTTTTTTGCCTGGCAACTGACCAACCGATGCAGCGCGCGCTGCATCGCGTGTTGCGAGGAATCGGGGCCTGACAAGGCCTGGCGCGACGAACTCGCTCGCGACGAGGCGCTGGACGTCGCGCGGCGCATCGCCGACGAAGGCATCCCGTACGTCGCTTTCGGCGGCGGCGAGCCGCTCGGGGCGCCGCATTGCTGGGACATCTTCGAGCTTCTGGCCGGCGCTGGCGTATCCCTCAAGCTCGAGACAGACGGCAGCCGGATCGACGCCGCCGGTGCGGATCGCCTGGCCGCGCTGGCGGTCCAATGCGTTCAGATCTCGGTCGACGGCGCGACGGCGGCGACGCACGAGCGCGTGCGTCCCGGGTCGAGCTTCGCGGCCGCCACCGGCGCCATCGAGCGTCTGGCCGCGCGCGGGCTGTCGCCGCAGCTCGTGTTCGTCCCCAACCGGTTCAATATCCACGAGATTGTCGCCGCGTGGGACCTGGCGGTCGTGCTGGGTTGCGGTGCTTTCGTCACGGGGCCGCTGATGCGCATCGGCCGCGCCGCGTCCGCATGGGATGAGATCGCCTGCAGCGACGACGATTGGCGCCGGGCGGTTGACGCCCTTCGGGATCATGCGGCCGCCCGGGACGACGGCGTCGCGCTCTCGATCTATCCGTGGGACATCCTGACGGAGATGGAAACCCGGTTGGAGAGTCCCCAGGCCATGCTGCTCGTCGTGCCGAACGGCAAGGTCAAGCTCCTGAACGCCCTCCCGTTCTCCCCTGCCGACCTGCGGCGGGATTCCCTCGGGCAGGCATGGCAGGCCTATCGGGACGCGTGGCGCGCGCCCGAGGTGCGCGAGTTCATCGCCGCCTGCCGGACCAACCCGGCCCTGTTGAAGCACGCCAATGAGACGTGGCCGCCCGGGGCGGACCGTCGGGCCGCGATTTATGTGCGATAACGTACAGACCCGCCTGGGCGCCAGGCGCTAAAACTCCTTCTCGAGTCGTGCAGCAAGCCGGGCATTGCCTTCGTGTGGCAAGACGCCCGACCGGCACTTCTGTCCATCGCACCGCGGAACGACGGCGGTGTCGCGCGAGGAAAAGGTGTCCGACATGCGTGATGAGAGAGCGGAATCCGCCGCAACGAAACGTGCGTGCGCCCGGTTGCCTGCCTGATGGTGAGCCTCGCCCTCCATCCTCCGCCGGCGTCGGCGCCGACCGCCATTGCGGGACCGCTGCGCGAAATCACGGTCCATGGGCGCGACCGCACCATGCGCGAGCTCTCCGCCGGGCTCGAGGCAGATACGTTGCGCCAGCTCGACGGCGTCATTTCGAGCTCGTCGCGCCTCAAGAAGGGCGATACTCTCTACCAGGCCGGCGAAGCGTTCACCGCGCTCTTTGCGATCCGGCAGGGCTCGTGCAAGACGACCGTTCTCGCGGAGGATGGACGCGAGCAGGTCACCGGCTACCACATGGTCGGCGACATCATCGGCCTCGACGGCATCGGCTCCGAGCGCCACGGATGCGAAGCCGTTGCGCTCGAGGACACCACGGCGTGCACGCTGCCTTTCGCGCGCCTCGAGCAACTCGCCCGCACCAGCGTCACGCTGCAGCACAACATCCACCAGTTCCTGTCCCGCGACATCGGGCGCGACCAGGACATGATGCTGCTGCTCGGGAGCATGCAGGCCGAGGAGCGCCTCGCGGTATTCCTGCTCAACCTGTCCGAGCGGTACCAGCAGCGCGGCTACTCGTCGACCGAGTTCGTGCTGCGCATGACGCGCCAGGAGATCGGCAGCTACCTCGGCATGAAGCTCGAAACCGTGAGCCGGGTGTTCTCGCGCTTCCAGGAAGAGGGACTGCTCCAGGTGCAGGGCCGGTCGGTAAAGCTTTTCGCGCTGTCGACGCTGAAGCAGATCGCCGGCCGCCGCTGTTAGCACCGTGCGTGCCTACGACAAACCCGCGCGCACCATCTTGCGGCGGATGAAGGCGATCTGCGTGGCCAGCGGCAATTGCTTCGGGCACACGTCGTGGCAGGCGAGCAGCGACATGCAGCCGAACACGCCGTCGTCGTCGCCGATCAGCTCGTAG
>JBDTLY010000003.1:0-34439 GCA_039934535.1 Casimicrobiaceae bacterium
TCGACACGCTGAACGGCAAGGCCGCGCTCTTCGCGCTCGAGTCGTACTTCGACCGCATCGGCCGCCGCTTCCCGCTCATCGTCTCCGGCACGATCACCGACGCCTCGGGGCGCACGCTGTCCGGCCAGACGACCGAGGCGTTCTGGAACGCCGTGCGGCATGTGCGCCCGCTGGCGGTCGGCCTCAACTGCTCGCTGGGCGGCGCCCTGATGAGGCCCTACATCGAGGAAATGGCGCGCGTCGCGGACACGTTCGTGTCGTGCTATCCGAATGCCGGCCTGCCGAATCCGATGGCGGAAACGGGCTACGACGAGACGCCGGCGCAGACCGCGCGCCTGCTCGGCGAATTCGCGCGGAGCGGCTTCGTCAATATCGTGGGCGGCTGCTGTGGCACGACGCCGGCGCACATTCGCGCGATCGCGGATGCAGTGCGCGATGTGCCGCCGCGCAAGGTGGCGGCGGACGAGGTCGCAACGGTTGCCTGAAGCGCCCTCACGCCGACCCTCTCCCGCATGCGGGAGCGGTAGTGTCATAGCGGGGGCTCGTCAATAATGTCCCGCCTCATGCGCCTCGCCGGCCTCGAGCCGCTCAACATCGGCGACGACTCGCTCTTCGTCAACGTCGGAGAGCGCACGAACGTCACGGGCTCGCGCGCGTTCGCGAAATTGATCCTCGCCGGCGACTTCGCGGGCGCGGTCGAGGTCGCGCGCCAGCAGGTCGCCGCCGGCGCGCAGATGATCGACATCAACATGGACGAGGCGATGCTCGATTCGAAGGCGGCAATGGTCCGCTTCATGAATCTCATCGCCTCGGAGCCGGACATCGCCCGCGTTCCGGTGATGATCGACTCCTCGAAGTGGGAGGTGATCGAAGCAGGGCTCAAGTGCGCGCAGGGCAAGCCCATCGTCAACTCGATCTCGATGAAGGAGGGCGAGGCCGAGTTCCTGCGGCAGGCGCGGCTGGTGCGGCGCTTCGGCGCGGCGGCGATCGTGATGGCATTCGACGAGAAGGGACAGGCCGACACGTTCCAGCGCAAGGTCGAGATCTGCCGGCGGGCGTACGACCTCCTGACGCGACAAGTCTCGTTTCCGCCGGAGGACATCGTCTTCGACCCGAACGTCTTCGCGATCGCGACGGGCATCGACGAGCACAACAACTACGCCGTCGACTACATCAACGCGACGCGCTGGATCCGCCAGCACCTGCCTCACGCCAAGGTGTCGGGCGGCGTGTCGAACGTGAGCTTCTCCTTTCGCGGCAACGAGCCGGTGCGCGAGGCGATCCACACCGTGTTTCTCTTCCACGCGATCCGCGCCGGGATGTCGATGGGCATCGTCAACGCGGGGCAGCTCGGCGTCTACGACGAGATCCCGGCGGAATTGCGCGAGCGCGTGGAGGACGTCGTGCTGAACCGCCGTGCGGACGCGACCGAGCGGCTCGTCACGTTTGCGGAGACGGTCAAGTCGCAGGGCAAGGTCAGCACGGAGGACCTGACGTGGCGCGCGGGCACCGTCGCGGAGCGCCTGTCGCACGCCCTCGTTCGCGGCATCACGACGTTCGTGGTCGAGGACACCGAGGAGGCGCGCCGGCAATTCGCGCGCCCGATACAGGTGATCGAGGGCCCGTTGATGGACGGGATGAATGTGGTGGGCGACCTCTTCGGCGCAGGCAAGATGTTCCTGCCGCAGGTGGTCAAGAGTGCGCGGGTGATGAAGCAGGCGGTCGCGCACCTCATCCCGTTCATCGAGGCCGAAAAGGCGGCGTCCGGGATGGCGGCGAAGCCCAAGGGCACCGTCGTCATGGCCACGGTCAAGGGCGACGTCCACGACATCGGCAAGAACATCGTCGGCGTCGTGCTCCAGTGCAACAACTTCGACGTGATCGACCTCGGCGTCATGGTGCCCGCGCAGAAGATCCTCGACACGGCGCGCGAGCGCAACGCCGACATCGTCGGCCTGTCGGGCCTCATCACGCCGTCGCTCGAGGAAATGGCGCACGTCGCGCACGAGATGCAGCGGCTCGGCATGACGCAGCCGCTCCTGATCGGCGGCGCGACGACCTCGCGCATCCATACGGCGGTGAAGATCGCGCCGCATTACACCGGCGTCACGGTGTACGTGCCGGACGCGTCCCGCGCGGTGTCGGTCGCGAGCAGCCTTCTCTCCGACGACAACAAGTCGGCGTACGTGGCCGAGGTCGCCGCCGACTACGAGCGGATCCGCGTCCAGCATGCGAGCAAGAGGGGCCCGACGCTGATCCCGATCGCGGCGGCACGCGACAATGCGTACAAGGCGGACTGGTCGCACTATGCGCCGCCGGTCCCGACGTTCATCGGCCGACGCGAATTTCGCAATGTCGAGCTGCGCGAGCTCTCGCCCTTGATCGACTGGGGCCCGTTCTTCCAGACGTGGGAACTGAGCGGCCCGTATCCGGCAATCCTCGAGGACCCGGTCGTTGGCGCGGCGGCGCGTAGTGTCTTCGACGATGCGCAGGCGATGCTGAAACAGGTCGTCGACGGCCGCTGGTTGACGGCGAATGGCGTCGTCGCGCTGCTGCCCGCAAATGCCGTCGGCGACGACATCCTGCTCTACACCGACGAATCGCGGATGGACGTCGCGCTGACGTGGCACAACCTGCGCCAGCAGAACGAGCGTCCGGCGAGCAAGCCCAACTATGGCCTCGCGGATTTCGTCGCGCCGAAATCGTCCGGCCTCGCCGATTACCTGGGCGCGTTTGCCGTGACGTCGGGACTCGGGATCGAAAAGAAGCTCGCCGAGTTCGAAGGGAAAAAGGACGACTACGCGTCGATCATGCTGAAGGCGCTCGCCGACCGCCTTGCCGAGGCGTTCGCAGAATGGCTGCACCGGAAAGTGCGCCGCGAGCTGTGGGCTTACGCACCGGACGAAACGCTGGGCGCCGGTGCGCTGATCGACGAGGAATACCGTGGCATCCGACCCGCCCCGGGCTATCCTGCGTGCCCCGACCACGCGGTCAAGGCGCCGCTGTTCAAACTCCTCCGCGCGCCTGCGATCGGGATGTCAGTCACTGAGAGTTTCGCAATGCTGCCGGCGTCGTCCGTCTCGGGCTTCTACTTCGCGCATCCCGAGGCGACGTACTTCGCGGTGGGCCCCGTCGGCGACGACCAGCGCGCGGATTTCGCGCGTCGGGACCAGGCTGAATCGGCGTGAGGGTTTGTAGGACGACGTAATTTTGATCGGGCACCGCGGAACTTCGGCGGGCTCGCGCGAATCAATAATAAGCTGAATGTCCATTTGCCCGCCTCAGGGGGCGGACGGGGACGTTCGCGCTTTGCATTCTTCCGCACCTTTCAATGATTGTTGCCGAGGAGATCGTTCCGATGATCATTTTGACCACGGACAATGAAGAGCGGCGCACGTCGCCGCTCGCCTACTGGCGCTATGGGCACGACTACCTGCGCGTGGCGCGAACGCTGTGCCGCCAGCACCGCATTCCGTGCGCCGAGGCGCAGGTTGCCTATCACGCCGCGGCGCAAGGGATCGAGTTCGCGCTGAAGGCGTATCTGCGAGCCGGTGACCTATCGGTCCGCGCGCTGCACGTCGATGTCGGGCACTCGCTTTCAAAGGCGCTGGCGCGCAGCGAAGCACAGGGATTGCCGCCGATTCCGGAGCCGTGGCGCGAAGCAGTCGCCGAGATCACGTTCTGTCACCAGGACCGCCATTTCGTCTATCTCTCCGCGCCACATGGCGCTTTTCCGGACGTCGATCCGTTGATCGGCGCCGGAATCTTTGTGCTCGGTTCCATCGCCCCGGACGTCGCCCGGCATTTCGTCAAGCACCTGGGCGGCGAGGCCACGCCGACCGTGGAGACGTTCGTCCGCCGCCTGCGTGCTGACTTGAGCGCGACCTTCGAAATCGCGACGGTGTCGGGGGACTTCGACGGCGAGCTGGCTTACCCGTTCTCCGACCCGTCGCTGACTGGCGGCCGGCTTTACGCCTGATGCCCCATCCTATTTCGCGCCGAGCACCTTCGACGCCTTCGCCACCGCCGTCGCTTTCACCCAGAAAATGGCGCCGAAGCGTCCCTTGCCGCTGGTGACGGCATCCACGGCGATCACGTTGACTTTCGCGCCCGCGAGCTTGTCGAGGACCTTCGTCATCGCGCCGACGCGATCGTCGCCGTGGTACAGGAACCCCGTTTTTCGCTTGGAGACCTTGAGCCCCAGCTTCTTCGCCGCTTTGCGGAATCTGGCGCTGTTCTCGGGCATGAGATCGAGTTGCGCCTTGCCGCCACTCGGGAATCCGGAGAAGGCGAGCAGGTTGACGCCTTCCGCGGCGAGCGCCGTCATGACCTTCGCGCCCTGGCCGGGGCGATTGGGCAACATCACATAAAAGTAATCGACCTTGCGCAGCGTATTGCTCATCGTGTCCTCCTCGTGTGACGATGGGTCCCGCTGAACGCAGCGGCGAATCTCGCCGCGCCCCGCGAGCCGACGATTCGATTATGCGCCACGCCGGGGTTGGCGGCGCGGGGATTAGAATGGGCGCCGGGCCCCAACGCAATCACGTCCGACAAGGGAGTTGCCATGCGCTCGTTCGTCCCGTCCCGCCGCTTCGCCGGCCTGTTGATGCTGGCCCTTGCCCCGCTTGCGCTCGCGTATCCGGACAAGCCCGTCCAATATGTCATTCCGTTCGTGCCGGGCGGGGAGTCGGATCTTGTGGCGCGGCTGCAGGCGCAGGTGTTCTCCGCGAAGTACAAGCAGGAGATGATCGTGGTCAACAAGGCCGGTGCAGGCGGCGCGCTCGCGTGGTCGCAGATGAACAGCATGCCAGGCGACGGCCACACCATCGTCGGCGTCAACCTGCCGCACATCGTGCTGCAGCCGCTCGAGCCGGGGACGCAATTCAAGACCGAGGACATCACGCCCGTCTACTTCTTCCATTTCACGCCGGATGCCGTGATCGTCGCCGCCGACAGCCCGTTCAGGACATTTGCCGATCTCGTGAAGGCGGCGAAGGACAAGCCCGAGGCCGTCACGATTGCCGGGTCGGGTACGAACACCGCGAATCATGTCGCCCAGGTGCGGCTCGATCGCGAGCTCGGCATCAAGACGACCTACGTTCCGTTCAAGGGTACGGGCGATTTCATCTCCTCGATCCTCGGCAATCACGTGTCGGCGGCGATGTCCTATTCGACGCTCGCCATCCAGCAGAAGGGGAAGATGCGGATGCTGGCGGTTGCGACCGAGAAGCGGCTCCCGCAGTTCCCCGACGTTCCAACCTTCAGGGAGCTTGGCTTCGACTGGGTCGACGGCGCCTACCGGGGCATCGGCGTACCGAAGTCGACCCCGCCCGCGGTGCGGAAACAGGTGTCCGACATGATGGACGCGATCAACAAGGATCCGGACTTGCGCAAGCGGCTGACCGACGACGGCTTCGAGATCACCGACATAACGTACGAAATGGTCCCGGCGTTCATGAAGGAGCGCACGCCGCAGTACCTCAATTCGGCGCGCACCCTCGGCCTCATAAAATGAGAGCCGCAGGGCCGTCCCAAGGCGCTCGCCCCCTCTGGGGGAAGCGGCGCGAAGCGACGCATCGGGGGACCCAATGACCGAATCCAAGTGGCGCCTGCGCGGCGTGCGCGTGGTGCATGCCGGCGAGCTCGACCCCAACACGGCGCAGACGCCGGGCATGAGCCGCGCGGCGGCGATCACGCATGCGCGAGCCGGGGCGGAAAAGCTGTGGGCGGGCACCGTCGTCATCCACCCCAAGGCAAAGACCGGCGCGCACCATCACGGTCCCGTCGAGAGCGTGATCTACGTCGTCAGCGGGCGCGCGCGCATGAAATGGGGTGACCGGCTGGAATTCGTCGCGGAGGCCGGCCCCGGCGATTTCATCTACGTCCCGCCGTACGTTCCGCACCAGGAGATCAACGCCAGCGACGACGAGCCGCTGTCGTGCGTGCTGTGCCGCAGCGGGCAGGAGCCGGTCGTCGTGAACCTCGACCTGCCGAATGTCGAGCCCAATCCCGAGCAGGTGCATTGGGTCGACAACATCCACCCGGCACCGAAAAGCTAGAGGTCCACTGGCCGGCGCGTGCGCAGCGATTCGGTGAGCGCGATGCCGATTCGCGTCGCCTCGGTGGCGTCGGCGAGCGTCAACGGCGGCGCGCGGTCATCGCGCACGATATCGACGAACTCGGTGAGCTCGCGCAGGAACGCGTCCTCGAAGCGCTCGTAGAACGTTGGCGTGCATTCGTTGCGCACGCCGTGCGCATCGGAAATTTCGACGCGCGTCAGCCGCGGATTCGCGCCGACCGTGAGGCGACCGGCGGTGCCGACGATTTCGGTCTTCGACTCGTGACCGTGCGCGAAGGTCCGTGACGCATACAGGGTCGCCACGCATCCGCCTTCGAATTCGATGATCGCGACGGCGTTGTCGACGTCGTTGCAGGCGGCGAGTCCCTCGTGGATCGCGATCGTTCCTGTCGCGTAGACGCGCCGGGCCTTGTCGGCGGCGAGCAGCCAGCGCGCGCCATCGATGTCGTGCACGCTCATGTCGAGGAGGATGCCGCCGGACGTCGGCGCGAAGCGGACGAAGAAGCCGTCGGGATCGTTCTGGTCCGCGCATTGCGAACGCACAAGGAACGGCCGCCCGATAATGCCGGCGCGGATCTTTGCCTGCGCGTCGCGGTAATGCGCATCGAAGCGGCGCACGAAGCCGATCATCACCTTCTGCTTCGGATGCCGCGCGGCCTCGTCCTCGACGCGCTTGCAATCGGCGAGATCGAGCGCCAACGGCTTTTCGGAGAACACGTGCTTGCCAGCCTTCAACGCCGCGATAATCTGGTCGGCGTGTAGCGTCGTCGGCGTCACGAGAAATACGGCGTCGAGCCCCGGGTGCGCGAGCATCTGCGCGTAGTCGCCAAAAATGTTTGCGACGCCGAGCGCGTCGCTCGCCCACGCCAGCTCCTCGGCAATGGGACTGCACGCAGCAACGAGCTTCGCGCCCGCCACCTGACCGGCGAGCATCGTTGCATGACGGCGACCGAGCCGGCCCAAGCCGGCGATTCCCACTTGCAGGATTTTCTTCTGCATCGTGCCTCCAGCCCGTAGTGTACCGAGCTGGAGTATCGGTCGACGTTTCTGGTGTGGACGGTCGAAAGGACAAATGCCCGTCGCGAGGGCGGGTTTCCGACGCCCTGCGACGGACGTGCGCGTAAGGCCGCGAAGGGGACCCTATTTGCAGCGGTTGGGCGGAGAGCCCGGGCCTCCCTCGACGCACGGAATCGCGCTCAGGTATTCGTAGATGGCGCGAAGATCGTGGTCGGTCATCGACTGGTAGACCGGCCAGGGCATGACCTGCAGTAGCGGGCTGATTTGCGGGTGGACGTTGTCGAGATCGACGCCGGTCCGCATGACGAGCCTGAAGGTGGCAAACGAGTCACCGCCAACCGGCCTTCCGGATTTGTCCGGAGTGAGGTTCCGGGACACGAATGGGCCGAACGAAGTGCCTCCACCCAGATAGCCGTCGGCGTTGACCTTCTTCGGCTGGCCCTGGTAGGGATCGCCGCCAACCGCGTAAGGCGGGGCCGTGTGGCAATCGTTGCAGCCACCTTCAGCGTTGACGATGTAGCTGCCCAGTCCAACCAGCGCCCGGTTCTTGCCATGCAAATTCAGTTTGACCGGCGCAATCCGATATCCCTGAACAATCCTCCCGCCATCGCCGTCGCCCCCCTCCCCATCCTGCCCTCGCGCAATGGGCGAATGTGAAAACACGACAGCCGCGGCGACTGCCGAGACCAGGGTAGCGGCACCAACGCCTTTCCGATGTGACCATGTCATCTCGCTTCTCCTTTCGTTGTCGGGACGATCCGCTCCCGGCACATGCGGCGCGTCGCCCGGAGCGTTGTCCACGAAGTACTCCGCAACACCCGGGCGACCACTACGGCGGAGTTGAGTGTCGGCGCGCCGGCGTGGGCCGCCCATCGCTTTCATGACGTAACCCCGAATCGACGGATTCAACCCGGAAAAGGATGGTCCGAAACGGGCGCGCGCCGCCCTTCCACGGCGACGTAACGGAGTTCCAAAAAGAAAAACCCCACGGCGAACCATGGGGTTTTATCTGGCGTGCGAACGGGTCAGGCGCCCGGAGCAATGACCCTCTAGAGCCGCTCGATGATCGCCGCGATGCCCTGACCGCCGCCGATGCACATCGTGATCAGCGCGTAGCGGCCGCCGGTGCGGTGCAGCTCGTACATCGCCTTGACCGTCAGGATCGCGCCGGTGGCGCCGATCGGGTGACCGAGCGCAATCGCGCCGCCGTTCGGGTTCACCTTCTTCGGGTCGAGCCCCAGCTCCTTCGACACGCCGAGCGCCTGCGAGGCGAACGCCTCGTTCGACTCGATGACGTCCATGTCGGCGACCTTGAGCCCGGCTTTCGCGAGCGCGCGCTTGACCGCGCTCACCGGGCCCAGCCCCATGATCTTGGGATCGATGCCGGCGTGGCCGTAGGCGACGAGGCGCGCCATCGGCTTCAGTCCCTTTTTCGCGGCAACGGACTTCTCCATAAGCACGACCGCGGCCGCGGCGTCGTTGATGCCGGATGCGTTGCCGGCAGTCACCGAACCATTTTCCTTGATGAACACGGCCTTCAACTTCCCCATGCCTTCGACCGACGCGTCGGCGCGCACGTGCTCGTCCGTGTCGAAAATTACCGGGCCCTTCTTGCTCTTGAGCTCGATCGGCAGTATCTGGCTCTTGAAGTGGCCGGCGGCGATCGCGGCGGCCGCGCGCTTGTGGCTTTCGACGGCGAACGTGTCCTGCACGTTGCGGTCGAGGCCGCACTTCGCGGCGACGTTCTCGGCGGTGACGCCCATGTGGATCGTGTCGAACGGGTCGGTCAGCGCGCCGACCATCATGTCCATCATCTTCGTCTCGCCCATACGCGCGCCCCAGCGCTGGGTCAGCGACGCATAGGCGGCGCGGCTCATGCTTTCGGCGCCGCCCGCGACCGCGGCGTCGGTGTCGCCCAACAGGATGTATTGCGATGCCGAGACGATCGCCTGCATGCCGCTGCCGCACAGGCGGTTCAGCGTCAGCGCGCCGGTGTCGTGCGGCAGTCCGCCGTTCACGCACGCGAGACGCGAGATGTACATGTCCTTGGGCTCGGTGTGGATCACGTTGCCGATGATGCATTGGCCGACGTCCGCCGGATCGATCTTCGCGCGGCTCACAGCCTCCTTGACCACGCGCGCGGCAAGGTCACTGGGGGCGATGTCCTTCAGGCTGCCGCCGTAATCGCCGATGGCGGTGCGTACTCCACTCAGAATGACGACTTCGCGTTGCTCGCTCATGAGGCTCCTCCGCAAATAGGAGGGTAATTATCCTGCGAAAACGGATTTTCCGCACGGGCAGGCTTGACCCGCGTCAACGGTGCCGCGTATTCGCCGGCGATGAACACGCGCGCGATTGGGATACTTGTTATTTAACTTGACACGCAATTAACAATAGAGTTAAATGATATCCATGGATGCGCTGTCCGACGTCTTCTCCGCACTGGCCGATCCGACCCGGCGCGCGATCCTCGCGCGGCTCGCGAAAGGGGAGGCGACAGTGGGTGAACTCGCCGAGCCGTTCGCCATCTCGCTGCCCGCGGTGTCGCGGCACCTGCACGTGCTGAAGCGCGCGCGCCTCGTGGAGCAGCGCGTCGATGCGCAATGGCGGCGCTGCCGGCTCAGCGCGGAGCCGCTGCGCAACGCATCCGACTGGATCGGCACCTACCGGCGCTTTTGGGAAGGCCGGCTCGACCGCATCGCCGAATACCTGGAAAAGACCGAACCCAAGCGCAGGAAAAGGAGCCGACCATGACGACCCACACGCTGACCATCGCCCGCGTGTTCGACGCGCCGCGGGCGCGCGTCTTCGATGCGTTCACGAAAAAGGAAGCGATACAGACGTGGTTCGGGCCGGAGGGCTTCACGGTCCCGAGCGTGACCGTCGACCCGCGGCCCGGCGGGCGCTACCGGATCGAGATGCATTCGCCGGAAGGCTCGGTGCATGTGGTCACCGGCGAGTTTCGCGAGGTCCGCGCGCCGGAGAGGCTCGTCTATTCGTGGGCCTGGCAGGAGGGCGACCACACCGGCAACGAGACGACCGTCACGCTGACGTTCGCCGACGTGGGCGGCAAGACCGAGGTGACGCTCGTCCATTCGGGGTTCACGTCCGAGGACGCCAAGCTCGCGCACAACAAAGGGTGGACGAGCACGTTCGACGGCATGGGCAAGATGCTCGCAGGATCGCCTAAGCCGACGAACGCGGGTCCGACGGTCCTCGGCGATCCGCGCAGCAGCTATGTGCGCAGCGCGCGGATGGCGTTCGTCGAGAAGGGCGTCGCATACACGCTCGAGCCGCATCCGCCGCATTCGCCGCCGGTCGATGCGATCCATCCGTTCGGCAAGGTGCCGGTGCTGCGCTGCGGCCCGCTGACGCTGTTCGAGTCGAGCGCGATCCTGCGCTACGTCGACGAGGCGTTGCCAGGTCCGAAGCTGATGCCCGACACACCGGCGGATCGCGCCCGCGTGGAGCAGTGGATCAGCGCGACGCATTGCTATTTCTACGACGCGATGGTCGCGCGCTACGTGCTCCAGTATGTCTTCCCGCGCGGCGCGGACGGCAAGCCGGACCGTGCCGTCATCGACAACGGCATCGCCGACATGAAAAAGCAGTTCGCGATGCTCGAGCCTGTCTATGGCGGACGCGACTGGCTCGTCGGCGACCGGCTGTCGCTCGCCGACCTGCTGCTGGCGCCCATCGTGTTCTATGTGCAGGCGATGCCCGAGGGCAAGGACGTGCTGGCGCCGTTCGCGAACGTGCGGCGCGCGCATGCGGCAATCGCCGCGCGTGCGAGTTTCCAGGCGACGATGCCACCGATGGGCTAAGTCGTCACCGAAGTGTGCCCCTTACAGCGTAAGTCGATTGCGCGAACATAGACTTACGGCGTAAGATCGCGAGTGCCATGGCCCGCAATTACGTCGCTGCCGCCGCCGCTGTCGTCCCCGTGCGCCCGCAGCTCAGCCGCGAGCGCATAGTCGCGGCCGCGCTCACGCTGATCGACCGGGATGGCCTCGCCGCCTTCAGCATTCGCGGCCTCGGCGCGGCGCTCGGCTGCGAGCCAATGAGCATCTACCACTATTTTCAGAGCAAGGCCTATCTGCTGGATGCGCTCGTCGACGACGCGCTCGCGAGCGTGCTGACCGATCCCCGGGACGCCGATCCTTTCGACCGGTTGCGCGCGCTCGCGCGATCCTGGCGGTCGCTTGCGCACCGCCATCCGAACCTGTTTCCCCTGATTGCCGTGCATCGCCTCGACACGCCGATCGGCGTGCGCTTCATCGAGCAAGCAGTGCGGCTCGTGCATGCCGCGATTCCCGACGACCGCCTCGCCGCGCAGTATTTTCGCGTGCTGGGCTACTTCGTCACGGGCGCCGCGCTGGACGAAACGGCCTGCGATGCGACTGGACCGTCGGCCGCCGAGGGCGTCGACGGACCCGAATGGCGGGAGCGCGTCTTTGAGCTCGGCCTCGAAAGCCTGCTCGACGCGATGCGCGCGGCCTCTCCCGCCATCGGCATTTTGGAAACGGAATCGCTTCCCGCGCCGAAGCCCGTCATCCGTCCCAAGCGATGACCCGCGGTCGCGTCTTCAATGCGCCGCGACGTCGTAGTACCACCACTGGTGCACGGTATACGGATTGAGCTTGTAACCCTTGAGCCACGGCTGCGCGACGATGTTGGTGTAGGGATAGTCGGTCAGGATCCACGGCGCGTAGTCGAAGATCAGGTTGTTCATGCGGTCGAAGAGCGCGGTGCGCGCGGGACCGTCCGGCAGCGCGAGCGCCTGCTCGAACAGCGAGTCCATCTCGGGGAGGCGCATCCGCGCGTCGTTCGACGTGCCGATGTTGCGGCTGTAGAAATAGCTGTAGTAGTCGCGGCCGTCCGGGATGCTGCTGATCCAGCCGAACCCCCAGAGCATCAGCTGGCCTGCCTCCGACATCTTGTTCAACTCGGGCCACTTGTTCTTGAGGAACGTGACGCGAATGCCGATCGCATCCATGCTGCGCTTCCACAGCTCGTCGCTCACGCGCGACGCCGCGTCCGGCGTAGAGCCGACCACCAGCGTCAGCGGCTTGCCGTCCGGCAGCTCGCGATACCCGTCGCCGTCGCGATCCTTGTAGCCGAACCGGTCGAGCAGCGCGCGCGCGGCGGCTGGATCGAATCCATACTTGGGAACGTATTTCGGGTCGTGGCCGTACAGCGGCGGCGGCACCGGCTGCGTCGCGGGAATCGCCTGGCCGTTGAGAAACTGGCGAATGCGCGAATTGCGGTCGTAGCCCATGCTGACCGCGCGCCGCAGCGCGACCTTGTCCGGCGTGTAGCCGCCGACGAGCGGGTCCTCGAGATTGAAATAGAAAAACGAGATCGACGGCGATACCTGTCGATGGAGGACGACGTTGCGCTTCACGAACTCCGGCTTGAGAGCGGCGCCGACGAGCACGTTTTCCGCAAGCGTAGGGGGCACCTCGAAATAGTCGACCGCGCCGGAATTGAAACTGAGGAGGCGCGGCTGGGCCTCCTCGACGATGCTGATGTCGACCGTGCCCGCGATCGGCAGGCGTTTGCCGACCATGCCTTTCGCGACGGCGGCATCGCCTGGTGTGCTGCCGGTGCCGGGGGCCGGGTAGAGGACCTCGCGGAACGAGGGGTTGGCCTCGAGCACGATCCGCTGCCCGCGAATCCACTGCTTCAGCACGTAGGGACCGGTGCCGACCGGGTGTTCCATGACCCGGTTGCTCCCATCCTTGTACATGTCGACGACCTCGCGCGCGACCGCGCCGAATTGGCCGGTCGCGAGCCACCACATGAACGCATAGTCGGGTCGGTTGAAGCGTATCCGCAGCGTGTAGCGATCGATTGCCTGCAGGCCCTCGATCGGGGCATCGTAGTCGAGCGTGCCCGACGCGCGGGCGCGAGCGAGCACGTCGCCGAGCCCCACCAGGTTCTTCTCGAGCAGGTACAGCCAGTACGAGCGGACCTTGGGATCGATGATCCTCTTGATCGTGTAAACGTAATCTTCCGCGGTGAGCTCGCGCGGCTTGCCCTTGAAGGCAGCATCGTCGGCAAAGAAAATGCCGCGTTTCACCTTGATCGTGTACGTGCGGCCGCCGTCGGTCACGACGGGCAGGCTCTCGGCGGTGTTCGGCACGAGGCGCACCGGCCGCGCGAAGTATTCGTACGCGTAGAGCGGCTCGAAGATGGCCCGGCACACGTCGAACGAGTACGTGTCGTAGACGGCCTGCGGATCGAAGCCGTTTTCCGCGATCGGGAACGTGACGTGAAGCGTCTTGGCCATGTCGGCGGCGGCGGCGGCCGCCGCGGCAACCATGCTGGCGGAAAGGAGAATCGCCACGAATCGGACCCGCATGCGCATTCGACACCCTCGTCTTGACGGACGTGACCTTATACTGTGACTCCGGATCGCTTCGCAAGCGGCGGCACCCACAGCCGGCGAATTGGCGCCGCGCCCGCGAACGTCGTACCATCGAATTTACCGACACGCCGATACCGCCTCCCAAGATGCGCCCTTTCCAGCGCGGCTCGACCCTCGGCAGCATTCTCGGCATCGTCGTCTGCGGCGGCCTGGGCGGCATCGCCGCGTGGGGCGTCGTCACGTTGATGGGATGGGACGGCACGTTCGCCGCGATCGTCGCCGCATTGATCGGCATGGTCGTCGCGACCGCGGCCTGGATCGCGTTGACGTCGCTGTTGCGCATGCTGCGGCGCGCAAGATGAGTGCCGGCTACGACATCGCGGCGATCGCAACGCGCCTGATCACGGCCTACGACACGGCCACGCAGATTGCCCCGATCACGCAGACGGAGCCGACGTTCGACATCCCGGCCGCCTACGAAGTCCTGCGCGAAATAGAAAACCGCCGCCGGATCACGCAGGGCTGGGAGACCGTCGGGCGCAAGATCGGATTCACCAACACGACGATCTGGTCCCGCTACGGCGTGTACCAGCCCATGTGGGCGCACATCTGGTCGCATTCGATCCATTATGCAAAGGACGGGCACGCGACTCTCGATTTGAAGCCCTTCGTGCAGCCGCGCATCGAGCCCGAGGTCGTGTTCCGTTTGCGCACGGCGCTGCCGCCGACGAACGATGCGCTCGAGATCCTGCGTTGCGTCGAGTGGATCGCGCCGGGATTCGAGATCGTGCAATCGCATTTCCCGGACTGGAAATTTACTGCCGCCGATTGCACGGCGGCGTTCGGCCTGCATGGCGCGCTGATCGTCGGCACACAGGTCCCCGTCACCGACCGCAACCGGGCGGCGCTCGCCGCCTCGCTGTCGACGTTTCCGCTGACGCTGCGCAAGGGTCGCACGGTCGTCGATCGGGGGGTCGGCGCCAACGTGCTGGGAAGCCCCGCGCTGGCGCTCGCGCACCTCGCGCGCTTGCTCGCCACGCAACCGCAGTTCCAACCGCTTGCGCCGGGCGAGGTCGTCACGACGGGAACGGTCACCGACGCTTGGCCGATCGCTCCCGGGGAGAAGTGGGCGAACGATTACGGCACGCTCGGCATCGGCGGCGTGACGGTGGAGTTCACCTAGCTTTGCGCGTCATTTGACATTTATTTCATACTCATTTGACACTAAGCCCGCGCGTCTTGTGCCAGTCCTCGATGCTCTCCGCAGGAAAGCGCGGAAAGTGCGTGTGCGCCTTGCCCGCCGGGATGTCCGCCCACGGCGCCGCGAAATCCAGCATCAATTCGACCTCCTCGGGCGGCTTCGGCAACGGCGTGTCGATGGCCGAGGCGAACGGATAGACCCATTCCGGCCATTGCGGGTCGAAGGCCCACAGCGCGCTGGCGCACTTCGCGCAGAAATGGCGCCGCGCCGTCGACAGCGTCGGGCGCGCGCCCGGTTTCTCGCGGAGCCGCGCGCGGTAGACGCTGACGTTCTTCGCGCCGCGCACGCGCAGCGAGGCGGCGTCGCCCATGATGTTGATCGCGTAGCCGCCGCCGCCCGCCGTCTTGCGGCAGATCGAGCAGTAGCAGCGCATGAACGGGTAGGGCGTGTGCGATGCGACCGTGAACTTCACCGCACCGCAATGACAGGATCCTTCGAGCTTCATGGTCGCCTTCTTCGCCTGTTGCGGAACTCGATCGACGTCTCAAGTTCGCGAGCCAGATTACTGCAAGGGAATGTAGCCGAGCGGTGCGCTGGCCGGGCCCGAGAAGTTGTCGCTCATAAGATTGTCGCCGGCGGAAAAAACAGGTGCACCGGGTTGAAGGAGTACGCCCCATCCCGAGTTGTTGGAAATGACATTGCGCGAGAGTACCAATTTCGCGCTCCCCACCAGCCAGAACCCGTGACCGTTCTGCACGACGGAATTCCCGCCCGCGGTGACGAGCGCCGTGGCGCCAAAGACCGAATTCGCCCATACGCCCGCCATGGTGCTGCCTGCGATAGTGGTACCGGTAATGCTTACCGCCACCGTGGATACCGGAAGCACGGCATCCACCCATACGCCGAACGAGCCGTTCGAGGTCAATACGCTGTCGACCACGGACAGGTTCACCGGCGACAGCCCCGATCCATTCGTTACGTTGATCCCCATGGCGTTGTTCTGGACGAACGCGGAGCGCGCGATCGTAACCGTGGATCCGACGTTTACCGCCACGCCGTATTGGCCGTTGAGGCGCAGCTGGGTGCCGAGAATGGCCACCCTGGAATCGATTGCGCTGACGACGATTCCGGTGTATCCCATATACGAAACTGCACAGTTCTCCACGGTCAGGCCCAATCCGGCGACAAAGTTGATCCCGTTCACGCCGGAACCTGCGCCCCTGATGTCGAGGCCACGCAGCACCACATAGTCATTGGGTGCGTTGACGATGACTGCGTCCTGTCCGAACGCAGCGGTAATGCCGGCATAGACACCCGCTGGAGCGGTGATGGTCACGCCCTTGTTGATCGTCAGCGGACCGTAGCCTGCGGAGTCGAGCACGATGATTTCGCCGGCCTGACTTGTCACCGCCAGCGCGGCGGCGAAACCGCGGCAAGGCGACGTAATCGTGCAAGGATTTGCGTCACTTCCGTACGAGGCCACGAATGTGCGCGGGGCCGCGGCGGTGAACGCGCTCACGATTCCGCACCCGACGAAGAGCAACGCTTTTATTCGATTCATGACTCCCCCATGGTAGCGGCATCGGTCTCAGTTGGCGTGTCGTTTTTGCGCAAGGGAGTATGCCGCATAGGGTGCGGCGCGGCCAGTTCATCTCATCCCCTCCCTTGGCGCGTTCCAATCGCCGCCGGGCGGCTTTCTTGTCACATGATCGGGCCCTCCGCCGTCGCGACGACCACGTAGCGCAGCGCCCCGCCCGCATCGACCGCGTCGAACGGATAGCAGGTGACTAGCGTGAGGGTCCGCTCCGCCGGCAGGCGCGGCAGGCGAAGATTGCGCTGGTCGGCGACCTCGATCCCGCGGACGCGATAGTGGAATCGCTGCCCCGCGGGCATCTCGACGATCAGCGCGTCGCCGACGGCGAGTTTCCGCAGGAAGCGGAAGTGCGTGTCGCGATGCGCGGAGATCACCGTGTTGCCGGCTTCGCCCGGCAGCGCCGACCCGTCGTGATGCCCGGGGCCGAAGGCGAGCGTGCGCCCCGTGGCGCCCGCGAGCACGAGGAGGTCGACGTCCTGCGCCGGCGCGACGAGCCGTGCGACGGGCGTTGTGTCCGCCCACGGCCACGGCCGAGTGGGCGCGCCGGTCGCCTGCGTCGCAATCCATGCGCGGTGGAGCAGCACTTGCGCAACCAGCGCCTTCGCGTGGATGTAGAGCGCGTTGCCGGTGAGCGCGAGGCCAAGGACGAGGCACGCCGCGGCGATCCATTTGAGTGCGGTCCTGCCTGGCCGTGCCCGTCGAACGCCACCGCCGACGGGGGAAGACTCGGCCTTCGGAAAGCGGAACGCGATGCCCGGCGGCGATGCGCGCATCCAGTTACGGGTTCCGGAATCGAGCGGGCCGAAGGATCCTCCCCGGTCGGCGATGGCCTGCATGTCAGCGTCCTTTCACGAAAAGTGGTTGCCTGCCGTTCGCGCATGACCACGCGATGACGGCCAGGAGAAGTGCCAAGAGGCCCAGCAGCAGATTCAGCGTCGCGGGCGTTGCCGTTTGTGCCCCTCCGAAGATCGCTTCGAAGAACGCGCCTTCCGGCAGGTTCGTCGGCAGCGCCGATTTCACGCTGGCCGTTCCGGGCGGCGCGGTGGGCGTGACATCGATTGCGACGAGGCTCGTGTACGTGCTGACGAGGTGATGCGCGAGCGCCACTTCGATCACCGCCTTCTTGACCTCCATTTCCGACTCGCCGCCCTTCAGCGCATCGGTGAGCGCCTCGATCTTCGCGCGCGCCCAGAGCACGCCGATGCCCGGCTCGGCGGCGCCCGCCGACAGCGGCACGCGGGCACTCCACGGCACGCCGGCACGCAGTCCTGTGATCGTCACGCTGCCGTCGAGGGCATCTGTCTGCGCGACGACGACGATCGGCTCGCCGGCGTAGAGGTCGCCGGGTTCGCGCGGCCATACTTCCGTTTTGCCCGGCCACGAGATCGAGATGTCGGTCAGCACCGGGCTTTCGAGCTTGGTGAAGAGCGCGCCCATCTTCTCGGCGACCTCGCGGACATCGCCGATGAACGTAAACGTCCCGCGCCCGTATTGCGCGGCCTTGGTGAGGAAAAACGAGTTGGGCGCGGAGCCGATTCCGATCGTGAACAGACGCCGATCGGAGAGCCGTGCGCGGATCAGCTGAATCAGTTCGCCTTCGTTGCCGACGGCGCCGTCGGTGAGGAACACGACCTGGCGAACGAAGCCGGGCGCGGCATCGTCGGTGAGCGCTGCTTCCAGCGCCGGCTTCATCTCGGTGCCGGCGCGCGCGCGCAAGGCTCCGACAAACGCGCGGGCTTTCGCAATGGCGTTGTGGTCGACCGGCGCGGGCGCGCCGAACAGCGCCTTCGTCACCGAGTTGAATTCGATCACGTTGAAGCGGTCGCCGGGCTGCAACCGGTCGAGCGCCATCTGCAGCGCCTGCTTCGCCTGCTTGATCGACGTGCCTTCCATCGACCCCGACGTGTCGATGATGAAGACTGCTTCACGCGGGCTGCGCAACGCAGCGCTCCCGGCAGCCGGCGCCGGGGGCACGATCATCGCGAGCGCGTAGGTCTTGCCGTCCTTGTGCTCGGCGAAGACGGCGGCGCCGGGCGCGGCGGCGACATCGGGCGTCCAGACGAGCTCGAAATCGCGGTTCGCGGGGACCGGTCCGCTGGCGAGCGTGATCGCGTAACGATGATCGGCGGATTCGCTGACGTCGATACGGTGGTACGGACTGTCGATCTTCGCCAGGGCAAAGCCGGCATTGAGCGCGATGCTGATCGTCACGGGATTGATGAAGCCGTCGTTTGGATGCGCGACAGGCGGTGTGATCCGCTCCGCGTCGGGCACCTGGTCCGTGTTCTCGCCCCAGCCCGCGCCCGGCTCGCCCTCGACGGCGATGCTGCCGGGGATGTAGCGCGGCGCGACGACCATCGGGAAGCGCAGGCGGAACGCGCCGGTGTCGTAGCGCAGCGTCTCCTGGTATTCGATCGTGACCGTGATTTCCTCGCCCGGCCCGATGTGCGCGACGCTGGTCGTGAAGACGTTGGGGCGCTCCTGTTCTACGAGCGTTGCCTTGCGGCCCTCGGTCTTCGCCTGTTCGTACGCGGCGCGCGCCTCACCGCGCTCGCGGATCTGGCCTTCGATCCGCCGCTGCCCGATTTTCATCTCGAGGTGGTCGACCGCGGCCTTCTCGGGCAACGGAAAGACGTAGATGCCTTCTTTCCATTCCGTCGTCGGATTGGCGAAGCGTTGCGTCACCGTGGTGCGCGCGGTCATCCCGCTCACGGCGATGTCGACATCGGTGAAGAGCAGCGGGGCCGCGACCGATGCTTCTCCGGCGGTGTTTTTCAGCATCAGCGTTCCCTGCCCGGGGCCGGCTTTCGACTCCGCGGCTTCCGCCTGGGTCGACACGATGAAGATCGCGAGCGCCAGCGCAAGGCTGACGACCAGGCCCACCGCGAACGCCTCGGCGGCGAGTCTTGCGACGTCGCGGTAGACGTGGCCGCGAAGCGGGTGCGCCGTGGACGCGTTGAGGTTCCTGCCGATGGTCATCGCTTGTTCCCTTTCCAAGGTGGTCGGCGCGGATTCGAAGGCGGGCGCCGGTTTGCATGGCCCTCACGCTGCATTGAAGGCCCGGGAATGGGCATTGGCGGGCGCGGAACAGGGCAGGGCGGCGAAGAATCGTGGCAACAAAATGGCAGGCGGCGCGGCCGCGACTACAATCGAGCCTTTCCCCGAGGCGAGGCGATTCCCCCATGGCCACCCCGTTCCAGAACTACATCGCGGGCGCATGGACCGCCGGTCCGTCCGTCACAATCAACCGCAATCCGTCGGACGTCACCGACGTCGTCGGCGAATATGCGCAGGCCGACGCGGCGCAGGTCCTCGTCGCCATCGCCGCGGCGAAGGCCGCATTTCCCGCGTGGGCCGCGGGCTCGATTCAGGAACGCTCGAACATCCTCGATCGCGCCGGCACGGAGATCCTCGCGCGGAAGGACGAGCTCGGCCGGCTGCTGTCGCGCGAGGAAGGCAAGACGCTGCCCGAGGGCATCGGCGAAGCGATGCGCGCGGGGCAGATCTTCAAGTTCTTCGCCGGCGAAGTGGTGCGCCTCGCGGGCGAGCGCGTGCCGTCGGTGCGGCCGGGTGTGGACGTCGAGGTGACGCGCGAGCCCGTCGGCGTCATCGGCCTCATCACGCCGTGGAATTTCCCGATCGCGATTCCCGCCTGGAAGATCGCGCCGGCGCTCGCGTACGGCAATTGCGTGGTGTTCAAGCCCGCCGACCTCGTGCCCGGCAGCGCATGGGCACTCGCCGACATACTCGTGCGCGCCGGCGTGCCGACCGGCGTGTTCAACCTCGTGATGGGCCGTGGTTCCGTAGTCGGCGAGACGATCGTTACGCATCCGGACATCAACGCGATCAGTTTCACGGGATCGGTCGGAACGGGCCGCTCGATCGCCGCGAAGGCCGTCGCAAGAATGGCGAAAGTGCAGCTCGAAATGGGCGGCAAGAATCCGCTGGTCGTGCTGGACGACGCCGACTTGCCGACGGCGGTCAACGTCGCGGTGCAGGGCTCGTTCTATTCGACGGGGCAGCGGTGCACGGCGTCGTCACGGCTGATCGTGACGGAGGGAATTCACGACAGGTTCGTCGCCGCCGTGGCCGGGAAGCTCGCCACGCTCAAGGTCGACGACGCGCTGGCGGCGGGCACCGACATCGGCCCGGTCGTCGACCAGAGCCAGCTCGACCAGGATTTGTCGTACCTCGATGTCGGCCGCAAGGAGAATGCGAAACTCGCCACCGGCGGCGAGCGCTTGAAGCGCGTGAAGGAAGGCTACTATCTCGCGCCTGCCCTGTTTACGGAAGCCACGAATTCGATGCGCATCGCGCGCGAGGAGATCTTCGGGCCGATCGCCTGCGTGATCCGTGCGAAAAACTACGACGAGGCGCTGGCCATGGCCAACGACACGGAGTTCGGACTGTCGGCGGGCATCGTGACCACGTCACTGAAGCACGCGTCTCACTTCAAGCGAAATTCGCAAGCGGGGATGGTGATGGTCAACGTGCCGACCGCGGGCGTCGACTACCACGTGCCCTTTGGGGGCCGCAAAGGTTCGAGCTATGGGCCGCGCGAGCAGGGGCGCTACGCCGCGGAGTTCTACACGACGGTCAAGACCGCGTACATCGCGTCGTGAAAGAAGAACCCTCTCCCGCGTGCGGGAGAGGGTTTGTTTGAGGCGCTTCGTCGAACGCTCACGCGGCCGCGAACTTGCCGTCTTGATAGTCCCGTACGGCCTGGTGGATCTCTTCCTGCGTGTTCATCACGAACGGGCCGTACTGCGCGATCGGCTCGCCGAGTGGCTTGCCCGCGATCAGCAGCACGCGCGACGGCCGGTCCGCCTTCAGCACCACGCCATCGCGATCCGCACCGTTGCCGAGAATCGCCATCCGCTGCACCGGCACGTGCGTGGGGCCGATGTCCACGCCGCCGCGATACACGTAGACGAACGCGTTGTGCCCCGCTGGCAGCGTCTGCTCGAACGACGATCCCGCCGGCAGCTCGATGTCGAGATACACCGGCTCGGTGACCTCGCGCTCCATCGCGCCGGCCACACCCTGGCTCGCGCCGGCGATCACGCGCACGTTGACACCTTCCGGCGTCGTGAACTCCGGAATCTCGGCGCTCTGGATGTCGCGGTACCACGGCGCGCGCAGCTTGTCCTTCGCCGGCAGGTTGAGCCACAGCTGGAAGCCTTCCATGCGGCCGTCTTCCTGCTCCGGCAGCTCGGAATGGATCACGCCCTTGCCCGCGGTCATCCACTGCACACCGCCGTTCGACAGCACGCCCTCGTGGCCCGCGCTGTCGCGATGGCGCATCCGTCCCGCGATCATGTACGTCACCGTCTCGAAGCCGCGATGCGGATGGTCGGGGAACCCGCCGATGTAGTCCTGCGGGTTGTCGGTACCGAACGCGTCGAGCATCAGGAACGGATCGAGGCGGCGCTGCAGCGATTGCGTCAGCACACGCGTGAGCTTCACGCCGGCGCCATCCGAGGTCGGCTGACCCGCGACCAGCCGCTCGACGTCGCGCGCCCGCGCCACGGTTTCGCGCTGAAGTTGCAGTGTCTTCGTCGTCATCGTGTTCTCCATTTTCCGCACGCCGCCATGCCGGGGGCGTGACGGATTGAGATGAGGCCATTGCCGCCGCGATCAAGCGGCCAGCGCATCCTCGATTTGCTGCCGGGCCGACGCCATCGCGTCGTTCGCCGCTTCCGCGCCCATCGCCAGGCCTTCGGCGTAGACGAACTCGACATCGGTCATGCCGAGAAAGCCCAGCACGGTCTTGAGGTAGGGCACCTGCGAATCGGCCGGCGTGTTGCGGTACTTGCCGCCGCGCGTCAGCGCCACGTAGACCTTCTTGCCCTTCAGCAATCCCTCCGGCCCGTTCGCCGTGTACTGGAACGTTACCTTGGCGCGGGTCACCGCGTCGATCCAGTTCTTGAGCTGGGCCGGCACGCCGAAGTTGTACATCGGCACGCCGAGCACGACCACGTCCGCCGCCTTGATTTCGGCGATGAGCGCGTCGTCCTGCGCCACGCGGGCGGCCTGTTCGGGCGTGTGTTTCTCGGCCGGGCTGAAGAGCGCTTGCAGCGCGGCGTCGTCGAGCTCCGGGTGCGGGGTGTGCGCGAGGTCGCGCACCGTTACCCGTGCTTCGGCGTCGATCGCCCGGAGTCCTTCGACGATGGCGCTGGCGAGCAGTGAGGACTGCGAGCCGTCGCGACGGGCGCTCGAATTCACTTGCAGGATGTTCATGGTCGACTCCTTGGGGTTGATTGACTGCCTCGAAGCCAATATAATTGTTCCAAAAACGGATAGAAAGGCGTATAAATGGATAATATTGTTGCTGTAATGGGACAGCGAGCCAGGCCGACGAAGATCGAGCCGAATGACCTCCTGCTGTTTGCCCACGTCGTCGACGATGGAAGCTTTACCAAGGCGGCGCTGCGCCTCGGCTTGCCGAAGTCGACGGTGTCGCGCCGGCTGGCGGCGCTCGAAGGCCAGCTTGGTGAGCGCTTACTTCTGCGGACGACTCGCAAATTCGCGGTCACCGACTTCGGCCACAGCGTCCTCGAGCACGCGCGCCAAGTCGCGATCGAGGTCGATGCCGCCGCCTCGCTTGCGGAACATCGACAGGCCCAGCCCAGCGGACGGCTCCGCGTGTCGATGCCGGCGGACTTCGCGAACCTGATCCTGGCAACGCTTCTCGCCGAGTTCATCGAAAAGTATCCGGCGATTTTGCTGGAGCTCGATCTTTCGCCTCGGCGCGTCGACCTGATCGGCGAGAATTTCGACGTCGCGCTGCGGATGGGCGAGTTGCCCGACGACGCCTCGCTCGCCGCGCGTCGGCTCGCCGTCTTCACGCACGGGCTCTACGCCTCGCCGGCCTATCTCGCGCGGCGCGGTCTGCCGTCCGAACCGGAAGCACTGATGGAGCACGACGCGCTGCACGGGCTCGCGCGCACCGGCGAACCGATCCCATGGAAGTTGAGTCGCGGCGAGCAGCGCTGGCAGGGCATTCCGCCCGCGCGCGCGACCGCGAATTCGCCGGAGCTGTTGCAGCGCCTCGCTCGCGCCGGCGCCGGTATCGCGGTTTTGTCCACGCACTTCGTCGAGCCGTACGTGCGCGCCGGCGAACTGGCGCCCGTGCTCGATGATTGGACCTTGCCGACGGTGACGGTATGGGCGGTGTTCCCCGGGAGGCGGCTCATGCCGGCGCGAACGCGCGTGTTTCTCGATGCGCTGCAGGCGAAATTCTCCGGACCCGAGTGCCAGGCGATAGAGGCAGCGGCGCGAGCGGCGACAAGCCGCGGCATCTCCATTACGATACCGGCCAGACAACAATAAGCCGCCGCACGAATTGCGGCAGAGAGGCATCGCATGAAAGCTGGCGCCGACAATCCGCTGGTCGCCCATCTGGCCGCTGCGCATCACACCGGTCACCTCGTGCCGTACGCAAGTGCGCTCGTTCCGCACGACATCGTCGCCGCGTACGCGACGCAGGCGCACGTGGCGGAGACGCTGGCCGCGGATGTGAGCGGGTGGAAAGTAGGCATCCGTCCCGACGGCACGCCGATGACTGCGCCGATTTTCGCGTCGCTCATGAAGTCGAGTGGCGCGACCTGGCTCCTGCCGCCGGCGGGGCACCTGGTGGTCGAAGTCGAGCTCGCGCTGCGCATTGCCGACGATCTGCCGGCGCGCACGCGGCCCTACACACGCGACGAGATCGCAGGCGCCGTCGGCGAAGTGCTGGTCGGCATCGAGCTGATCCATTCGCGCATCTCGGGCAACGACGACCCGCCGTTCTTCCTCATCCTCGCCGACAACCTCGGCAACGCGGGCTACGTCACTGGCGATGCGTTGCGCAATTTCCGTTCGCTTGACCTCGCGCGGCTGCGCTGCCGGATGACGATCGACGGCGTGAGCGCGCACGACAGGGTCGGCGGCCATCCGCAGAACGACCCTTATGCGCCACTGATCGCGTGCCTCGGGCAGGGAATGATGGGTCTGGGCGGATTCCGCGCGGGCCAGATCATCACGACCGGCAGCCTGATCACGCCGCTGCGGCCGACGAAGCGAATGGCGATCCACGCCGAGCTCGACGGCATCGGTGCCGTCGCGGTGGCGATCGGCAGCTGACAGGCAGCGCGTCAGCAAATATTTATGGCCGGAATACTTGTCACCGGTGGTTGCGGTTTCCTCGGCGCCGCCTTCGCCGCGCGTGCGCGCGCGGCCGGGCACGACGTGACGACGGCCGACGTGCTGCCCGGCGCAGATCGCTCGCTCGATGCGAGCGAACCCGCCGCGGTCGCTGCTCTGGTAATCGCAATGCAGCCGGACGTCATCGTTCACCTTGCGGCGGGTCTGACCGACGCGGGCGAGCGCGACCCGGTGGGGACCGTGAAGCTCAACGTGCTCGGGACGGCCGCGATCTTCACAGCGGCCGAGGCGGCGGGCACGAAGCGGGTGATCTATGCGACGTCGATTTCCGCCGTTGGCCCGACGTCCGGCGCCGTGGGCGACGACACGCGGCTCAATCCCGGCAACGTCTATGGCGCGACCAAGGCTTTCTGCGAGCATCTCGCGCACGCGATGAGCGCGCGGCCGAACGCGCCGTCCTATCTCGGCCTGCGCTTCGGCTACGTTTACGGCCCGGGCCGCGTGCGTGGCTGGCGCGACGTGCAGGCGCTGATCGAACGTGCGCGCGCGGGCGAGCGCCACCTCGTCTATCCGGATTTTCCCGACGCGCTCGACTGGACGTGGATCGACGACGCGGCCGAGGTGCTCGTGCAGGCCTCCGTGCGGACCTTGCCGCGCAACGCCGTCGCGAACGTCGTCGGCGACAAGCGCCACGTGCGGGATGCGATTGCGCATCTGCAGCGGCGCTTTCCCGGACTGACGGCGGAAGCGGTCGCGGCCACGACACCGCCCGCCGCATGGGGACTCGTGAACGATGGTCTGCGGGCGTTGCTCGGCATGGTGCCGTCGACGACCCTCGAACAGGGGATCGACCGAATGCTTGCCGCGTAGCAAAGCGTGCAATCGGGGCAGGGCGATGAAGAATCATGGCAGGAACATGGCATTCGTCGCGGCGACCGTCGGTAGACGCCGCGGCTGCGCTATAGTCCGCGCATCGCGTTCGAAGCCCGTGGCTCCTGACTCCCGTGTCCCGCCGCATTGCCATCGTCGAGGATGAGCCCGCCATCCGCGCCAACTACGCGGACGTCCTCAAGCGGCAGGGCTACGAGGTCGCCGCTTACGCGAAGCGCGACGACGCGATCAATGCATTCCGCACGCGCCTGCCCGATCTCGCGCTGATCGACATCGGACTTGCCGACGACGTCGACGGCGGCTTCACGTTGTGCCGCGAGCTCCGCGCGCTGTCGGCGACGGTGCCGATCCTGTTCCTCACCGCGCGCGACTCGGATTTCGACGTCGTCTCCGGGCTGCGCCTCGGCGCCGACGACTACCTGACGAAGGACGTGAGCCTGCCGCACCTGACTGCGCGCATCGCCGCGCTGTTCCGGCGCAGCGACCTGCTGTCGGCGCCTGTCTCGTCGGAGGATGTGCTGACGCGCGGCGCGCTGACGCTCGATGGCAAGCGCCTGATGGCGCAGTGGAATGGCAAGCGCGTGGACCTCACGCTGACCGAATTCTGGATGGTCCATGCGCTTGCGCGGTTCCCGGGCCACGTCAAGGATCGCGACAGCCTGATGCGCGACGCGCGGATCGTCGTCGACGACAGCACGATCACGTCGCACGTGAAGCGGATCCGCAGGAAGTTCGCCACGATCGACCCGCAATTCGACCGGATCGATACGGTGTACGGCATGGGATATCGCTGGGTGTCCGACGAGCAATGAAGGGCACACGCTTCGCGCTCGGCATCCGTGCCCAGCTGCTGCTCGTGCTGACGGTGTTCCTGGTCATACCGTTTCTCGGGTGGAGCTATGTGCGCGAACTCGAGCGCGTGCTGCGCGATGCCCAGGAGCGCACACTCGGCGGCACGGCGCAGGCCGTCGCGACCGCGCTGCACGACCGCGCGCGGCTGTTCGATCTCACTCCGGTGCCGCTCGAGTCGCTGGCGACCGAGCGCGCGGTGGACGAAGCGCCGAATTTACGTGCGGCGCCGGCGGCGGCGCAGCGGCCGGTTCCGCATCCGGGCGCGGTGGCCGAAATCGCGCAGATCCTGCAGGGGATGTCGCGGACTACGGCGCGCATCTGGGTGGTCGACCGCAATCTCGACGTCCTCGCCCGCACCGGTTCGTTGCACCAGCCGGCGCCTCCGCCCGAGGCCGCCGGCGATGGTGTCGAAACGGCGTGGCGCCGCATCGAGCGTTCGGTGCTGCATCCGTTGTACGCACGGGTGCTCACCCAGCCGACCGAGGAATTCGCCGAGGAAAGCGCCGGGACGACGCTGCACGAGGCGCGCGAGGTGGCGGGCGCGCTCGCCGGCATTCTCACGACCGATCGCCGCCCCACGCCCGACGGCCGCGCGGTCGTCGTCTCCGCGGCGCATCCGATCTGGGTCGGTGACGACGTCCGCGGCGCGGTGATCGTCGAGGAGACCGCCAATTCGGTGCTCGCCGAGCGCAATCGCGCCTTCGAGCGCCTGTTCACCATCGTTCTGGCGGCGCTGCTGGTGGGCTCGGTGGCGCTGACGGTCTTTGCGTCGCGCCTCACGGCCCGCATCCGCACGTTGCGCGATGACGCGGAGGCGGCGATCGATGCGCAAGGCCGCGTAAAGGGCGCGCTCGGGGGATCGCAGGCGGGCGACGAAATCGGCGACTTGTCGCGCAGCTTTTCGGCGGTACTCGACCGACTGTCGCAATATGCGGGCTACCGCGAGAACATGGCGAGCCGTCTCTCGCACGAGCTCCGCACGCCGCTGGCGGTGGTGCGCTCGTCGCTCGACAACCTGCGGCTGCAGCCGTTGCCGGATGAAGCGCGCGTGTACATCGACCGCGCGCAGGGCGGCCTGCAGCGCCTCGCCGAGATCCTGACGCGGATGACCGAGGCCACGAGGCTGGAGCAAAGCCTGAGCGACCTCGAGCGCGAAAGGTTCGATCTCGGCGCACTCGTCAAGGCCTGCGTCGAAGGCTATCGGCAGGCGTATCCGGAGCGGACGATCGCGTTCGACGTTCCCGCGGAGGCGCTGCCGGTCGACGGCGCGCTCGACCTCATCGCGCAGATGCTGGACAAGCTCGTCGCCAATGCGCACGAATTCGCGGCACCGGGCACTGCGATTGCCGTCAGGGTCGTGGGGGTGGACAACGCCGGGCGGCTTACCGTTGCGAACGAGGGCCCGCCGTTGCCGCAGGGGATGCGCGAGCGGCTGTTCGACTCGATGGTCTCGGTGCGTCCCGGCACCGGCGGCGATGTGCCGCATCTCGGTCTCGGGCTCTACATCGTGCGGCTCGTCGCGGAGTTTCACGGCGGGACGGTACGCGCGGACGATGCCGAGGATGGCAAGGGCGTCGTCGTGACGGTCGTCGTGCCGCTTGCGAACGGCGGTTGAACCCATGTCGCGCCCGCCCGAACGGAGTTCCCCCGACGGTGTCGCGCTCGACGTGTCCGCCTACCTGCGCCGGATCGGGTACGACGGCGAACTTTCGCCGACGCGTGCGACGCTCGACGCTCTCCATCTCGCGCACACGACGTCGATCCCCTTCGAGAACCTCGACATCCTGCTCGGTGTTCCGGTCCGGCTCGACCTCGCGAGCCTGCAGGCAAAGCTCGTCGCCGGACGGCGAGGTGGCTACTGCTTCGAGCAGAACGCGCTGTTCGCGGCAGTGCTGGAGCAACTGGGATTCGAGGTCGCCCGGCTCGCCGCCCGCGTTCGCTACGGCACCGACCGCGTGCTGCCACGCACGCACATGACGTTGCGGGTCGACATCGACGGCGCGCGCCTTCTTGCCGACGTCGGCTTCGGCGCCGACGGCCTGCTGCTGCCGGTGCCGCTCGACGGCGTGGAATCGTCCCAGTTCGCATGGACGTACCGCGTTGTCGACGAGGGAACGGCGCAGGTGCTGCAATCGCGCCGCGGCGGCATCTGGGAGGACTTGTACGCGTTCACCCAGGAACCGCAGCTGCCCGTCGACTACGAGATCGCCAACCACTACACGTCGACGCATCCCGCGTCGCGCTTCACGCAGGTTCTGACCGCGCAGCGTCTTTCGCGGGAGGTGCGCTGGACGTTGCGCAACCGCGAGCTGATCGAGGACCGCGGCACGACAAGCATCACGCGGGCAATTGGCGACGACGATGAGCGGATCGCCGTGCTCGCGGAAACGTTCGGCCTCGTCTTTCCTGCAGAGACCCGGTTCAAGTACTGATGGATCACGGTACCGCGCTCGCCATGCGCGCGGCCCATCGGCGATAATGCGGGCTCCCCGGCGGGCGACGCACGCCCGCGACCGTTGACCGGCCCCCGCCCATGCCCTCCATTGCCCAAATTGCCGCGCATCCCGCGTTTCTCTGCGCGCTCCTCCTCACCGCGTCGAACGTGTTCATGCCGTTTGCCGTGACGTACATGAGCGAGCCGCTGAAGCTCGACGACCTGTGGGCCGCGTTCTGCATCCTCGGCGCCGTCTATTTCACCTTCCGTGGCTGATCCCGCCGCCTTGCCGTTCCGGCATCTGTATGCGCCGTTCGCGGCGGCCTACCTGCTGTCCTATTTCTTTCGCACCGTCAATGCGGTGATCTCGCCGGATCTGGTGCGCGAGCTGTCGCTCTCACCGGGCGCGCTCGGCTTGCTGACGGCGGCGTATTTCGTCGCGTTTGCGGCGATGCAGGTTCCCGCCGGCATGCTGCTCGATCGGTATGGTCCGCGGCGCGTGGAGCCGCTGCTGCTGCTCGTTGCGGCCGCGGGTGCGCTCATGTTTGCGTTCGCCGAAACCGAAGGTGGTCTGCTCGCGGCGCGCGCGCTGATCGGCATGGGAGTCGCGACTTGCCTGATGGCGCCATTGAAGGCGATCGCGACGTGGTATCCCAAGGAGCAACAGGCTTCTCTGGGGGGCTGGGTGATGGTCGCCGGCGGCGTCGGCGTGCTGGCCGCCACTGCGCCGCTGGAATTCGCGCTGCGGTTTGTCTCGTGGCGCGCGATCTTCGTTGCACTGTCGGTCACGACCTGCGCTGCCGCGCTTTTCATCGGGTGGCGGGTGCCCGATACGGCGCCGTCGAAGCACAGTTCCGGGATCGCCGCGCAGTGGGCGGGCGTGCGCTCGGTGTTCGCGCATGCGCGCTTCTGGTGGGTCGCGCCGCTCGCGACCGCGGGCATCGGCTCGTTCATGGCGATCCAGGGTCTATGGGCGGTGCCGTGGTTGCTGGAGGTCAACGGTTTCGGGCGCGCGGTCGCCGCGCAGCACTTGCTGGTGATGGGCGCCACGATGATCGCCGGGTACGTGGCAATGGGGCTCTATGCGACGCGTCTCGCGCGCCGTGGCATTCATTCGCGCCACTTGTTCGGTGCGGGCTTCGGACTGAGCGCGCTCGCGCTCGCGGCGATACTCGCGCTTGTTCCCGGCACGTGGCTGTGGTGGGCACTGTATGGCCTGGGCGCGACAGTCAACGTGCTCGGGTTCACGGTGCTGAACGACGGTTTCGCGATCGAGCTCACGGGCCGGTCCAATACGGCGCTCAACCTCCTCATGTTCTGCGGCAGCTTTTCCGCTCAATGGGGAATCGGCGTCATCGTCGACGCGGCGCGCGCCGGCCTCGGCCTCGACATTGCGGGTGGCCTCAAGCTCGCCTTCGGTGTCGCCCTCGTGCTCTACGTGATCGCGTTTGCATGGTTCGCCTGGGGCTGGCGGCGCCACGCCGGTGTCGCGCGCGCGGCCGCTGGCGCGTGAGGACTGCGCCCATGGCCGGCGAACTCGATGCATTGCTGCGCGAAGCCGGCGAGCGCGTCGCGGCGAACGATCGCAACGGCGCGATCGCCGCGTACCGGAAGGCGATCGAGGTCGCGCCCGAGCGCGCGGAGCTCCACCACAACCTGGGCGTGATGCTCGCCGAGAAGCATCACGACGGCGAGGCGCTCAAGGCGTTTGCCGCGGCGGCGCAGCGGCGTCCGGAGTGGCCCGAGCCGTGGCTCGCCGGCGGTCACATGCTGTTCGCGCGCGGACGCTACAAGGAAGCGGCCGGCGCCTTCGAGGCGGCGGTGGCGCTCGCCGCGGCGCGCCTCGATGCCAGCTACAACGCGGCGAAGGCGCTGATCCGCACCAAGCGCTGGAGCCTCGCGGTGCCGCATCTCGTTCGCGCGAGGGAGCTGGCGCCTGCCAATGAAGACGTCTGGCTCGAGTTGCGCGGCCTGCTGCTGCGCCTCGCGCGACTCGAGGAGGCCGCCGACGATTTCGAGCGTTTCGAGAAGGTGGCGGCGCCGTCGGCGCGCATTGCCGTCGCCGCGCTTTCGACGCGGATGCGCGGCGGCGACGCCATGCTCGAGACGGTAGCGCAGGAACGCGCGCTGGACTGGCCCTACGCGGAAGGCGACGAGGCGCTCGTCGCCGAGCTGCTCGCGCTGCTCCAGTACCTCGATGTGCCACAGGAGCGGGTGTTTTCCGTCTACCGGACCTACGACAGGCTTCAGCAGGCGCACCAACGCGGCATGGCTCCGCTCACGCGGCCGCGCGGCGACACCGATCCAGTGCTCCGGATCGGCTACCTGTCGGCGGACTTCCGCGACCACGTCATGGGCAAACTGATGTTTCCGGTGATCGCCGCGCATGATCGCGCGCGCTTCGAGGTTCGTGCGTATGCGCTGGCGCCCCCGGAAAATTCAGACGCGGTCACGGCGCAATGGAAGGCGGCCGTCGACGAGTTCGTCAACATTGCCGCGCTCGACGACCGCGCGGCCGCGGACGCGATCGCCGCCGACGACCTCGACCTTCTCGTCGACCTGATGGGACACTCGTCCTATTCGCGCCCCGGCATCCTGCGCTGCAAGCCCGCGCGCATCATCGCGACACACCTCGGCTACCACGGCGCGCTCGGCCTGTCGCAGGTCGACTACAAGATCACCGACCGCTATGCCGACACCGCGGCGACGGCGCGCTGGCAGCTCGAGGCACCGCTGCCGATCGACGTCTGCGTGCTGCCGTTGCGACGCGTCGCACCGTCGGCCGAGGCCGAGTCTGAACTCACGCGCGCGGCGCTCGGCCTGCCGGAGGATGCCGTCGTCTTCGGCACCTTCGTCGGCGTGCTGAAGCTTTCGCAGCGCTGCGTGAGTGTATGGCGACGGGTTCTCGACGCCGTTCCCGGCGCCGTGCTTGCATTCTCGCCGCAGCGCGACGAGGATCGCCGCGCGATCGAGCGGCGAGTGACCGGGCTCGGAATCGCCGCCTCGCGCGTGGCCTTCATTCCCTACCGACTGAACGACGATGCCTTCAACCGGGCACGGTACCGCGCCGTCGACATCGCACTCGACACGATGCCCTACACCGGCGGCGACACGACGGCCGCGGCGCTCGACGCCGGCGTCCCGGTCGTCACGCGGGTCGGCGGCCGGCATGCGGAGCGCATGGGCTACAGCATCCTCATGCACCTCGGGCTCACGCAAACGATCGCGCAGACCGACGACGGCTACATCGACCTTGCGGTGCGCCTCGCGCGCAATCGCGCCTTTCGCGACGATGCGCGCGCGGACGTCGCCCGCGCCATGGACGACCCCGCGGTGACCGATCCCGTCCGTTATGCGCGCGCGCTCGAAGCGGCCGACGATCGCGCCGTGGCGGCGACCGCCGCGCCGGACGAGGCGCAATGACGGCACGGCGCCCGGCGCGTTACACTCGCGAACTTGCCGTTGCCCCCCGCGCAACAGACGCGGCCCCGCTGCGATATCCCGGTTAGCGTCATGCATATTCACATCCTCGGCATCGGCGGCACGTTCATGGGCGGCCTCGCGGCACTGGCGCAGGCGGCCGGCCACACGGTCACCGGCTGCGACGCGCAGGTCTATCCGCCCATGAGCACGCAGCTGGACTCGCTCGGGATCAAGCTCACCGAAGGCTTCGATCCGGTGCAACTCGACACCGTGGCGAAGAATGCCGGCATGTTCGTGATCGGCAACGTCATTACGCGCGGCAATCCGCTCGTCGAAGCGTTGCTCGATTCCGGACGGCCCTATGTCTCCGGCCCGCAATGGCTGCTCGAAAACGTGCTGCGCGACAAATGGGTGCTCGCGGTAGCCGGGACGCACGGAAAAACGACGACGGCGTCGATGCTGGCGTGGATCCTCGAGCGGACCGGGCTCAATCCGGGCTTTCTCATCGGCGGCGTGCCGATGAACTTCGGTGTTTCAGCGCGGCTCGCTGACAGCGCGTTCTTCGTGATCGAGGCTGACGAATACGACACGGCGTTTTTCGACAAGCGCTCGAAGTTCGTCCACTACCGGCCGCGCACGGCGATCCTCAACAACCTCGAATACGACCACGCCGACATCTTCCCGGACCTGGCGGCGATCGAAACGCAATTTCACCACCTCGTGCGCACGATGCCGCGCACGGGCCGCCTCATCGTCAACGCCGAGGAGGAAAGCCTCTCTCGCGTCCTGGCGCGCGGTTGCTGGTCGGAGATCGAATATTTTTCCGGCGCCGAGCTGGCGCCGGCCGAGGGCGCGCCGACGCCCGCATGGCGCATCGCGCCCGACGGCAAGGTGACGCACGGCAGCGCGCCGCAGGGCAACGTGCGCTGGCCGGCGGATGCCGTTCAGCGCGGGCGGCACAGCCGCCTCAACGCGCTGGCAGCGCTCGCCGCCGCGCGTCATGCGGGCGTGCCGGTCGACATGGGCCTTGCGGCGTTCGCGGAGTTCCGCGGCGTCAAGCGGCGGCTGGAATTGCGCGGCAGCATGCGCGGCGTCACCGTGTACGACGACTTCGCGCATCATCCGACCGCGATCGCGACGACGATCGACGGCCTGCGCCGCGGCGCCCGCGACGCCCGCATCCTCGCGGTGCTGGAGCCGCGGTCGCGCACGATGAAGCTCGGCACGATGCGCTCGGTGCTTCCCGCGAGCCTTGCCGGCGCGGATCGCGTGTTCTGCTACGCGTCGCAGCTGGGCTGGGATGTCGACGACGCGCTCGCGCCGCTCGGCGCGAAGGCCGCCGTGTTCGACGACATCGATGCGCTGGTGGAAGCAGTCGTTGCTGAGGCACGTCCCGGAGACCTCGTGCTCGCGATGAGCAACGGTTCGTTCGGCGGTATCCACGACAAGCTGCTGAAGCGGCTCGCCGAATCCGCCTGAGCGCGGGTCCCCGCGCGCGGCCGCATTGACGCAAAGGAGGCGCCGATGAGGACGCTCGTCTACCTGCATGGGTTCCGGTCGTCGCCGCAGAGCGCTAAGGCGCAATGCTTCGTGCGGGCGATCGGCGCGCTTCCCGAGTCGCGCAGGCCGTGCCTTCATGTCCCGGCATTGCCGCCGGATCCGGCCGGCGCCGTCGCCGGCGTGGCGAGCTGGATCGAGCGCGAGCTTGCGGCGCACGCCGGCACGAATATGACGCTCGTCGGAAGCTCGCTCGGCGGGTTCTATGCGACGCATCTCGCAGAGCGCTTCGGCGCGCGCGCCGCGCTGATCAATCCGGCGATCCGGCCCTGGGACGATCTGCGTCCGTATATCGGTACGCAACGCAACTTGCACACGGGCGAGGCGTTCGAGGTGACCGTCGCGCACCACGCGGCTTTGCGTGCGCTGGCCGTCGCGCGGATCACGCGGCCGAATCGCTATTTCCTGCTCGTGCGCAGCGGCGACGAGTTGCTTCCGTGGAACGAGTCCGTCGCGTTTTATGCCGGCGCGCGGCAATACGTGAAGGGCGGCGGCGATCACGGCTGGACGGATTTCGACGACGAGGTTCCCGCGGTGTTGCACTTCGCGGGCGTTGCGGATTCATGACGGGGATGCGGCTCCCGGATTGCTGCGGTGCAACTCGCCTTTCCGGGGCACGTCGCGTAAAATTTAGGCAATGACGTGGCTTGATTGTTGCTACCTCAAGTCCTGACCGCGACAGGCGTTGCCCCCAGGCCACAAGCCTTGCGCGCAACTCGCCGCCGCGCCCGTTGTCAATGAGCAAGACCGACTCTCACGAGGAGCATCGGAATGGATAACCGTTTCAGTGCCGGCGTCGCGCCGGCCATCGATCTTTCCGCCATTTCGCCGGCGATCGCGTGCGAGCGCCGGCATGGCGCGCGTAACTACGACCCG
>JBDTLY010000004.1:0-29420 GCA_039934535.1 Casimicrobiaceae bacterium
ACGGCGGCGGCACGCCGACACTGCCGGCCTTGCGCAGCGCGTCGTCGCGGTCGAGGATCGTGACGAAACCCTCGGTCAGGCCGTAGAGCTCGTAGAACCGCCCCGGCAGGGCGTCGTTCAGCCGGTCCTTGTGCTCGCGCAACAGCGGCGCGCCGAGCGACAGCACCATCTCGAGCGACGTCAACCGCGACGGGTCGAAGCGCTTCGCGTTCAGGATTGCGACGATCTGTGACGGAACCAGCATCGTATGCGTCACGCGCTCGCGCTCGACCGTGTCGATAAAGTCGTCGGGGTCGAACGCGCGATGCAGCACGTAGGTCGCGCCCAGCATGAACGCCGGAAACATCGTCACCATGGCGCCGTTGAAGACGATCGCGCCGGAGTGCAGGACGATCGACTCGGGCGCCATTCGCCAGGCATTCGCCATGGTTGTCGCATACATTGCGCGTATGAAATGCGTGTGCTGGATGCCTTTCGGGAGCCCGGTCGTGCCCGACGTGTACATCAGCGTCAGCAGGTCGCCGGCGTCGACATGCGCGACGGGTGCCGCGTCGCTTGCCTCGCCATGGAGGAGGCCGTAGGCGCGATAGCCCGCCGCTTCGTCGTCGGCCGCGGCGTCGACCAGCACCCACGCGGGCTTCACCGAGATCAGGCGCCGCGCCTCGTCCAGCGTCGGCAACTGGTCCGACGAGGCCAGCACGACCGCCGGAGGCGCATCCGCGAGCAGCGACGCGAGGCCGGTCGCGGTCAGCAGCGGCGACAGCGGCACGGCCACGGCGCCCAGCTTCGCGCAGGCCCAGTAGGTCGCGAGCAGCTCGAGCGAGTTGGCGAGCACGGTGGCCACGCGATCCCCGCGCGCGACGCCCAGTGACGCAAGCGCGTTCGCCCAGCGGTTCACGTAAGCGTCGAACTCGCGCCAGTTGAGGCGGATTTCGTGCTCGCCCTTCCCTCGCGGCCCGACGATGACCGCCGTGTGGCGCGGCCGATACCGCGCGTGACGCGCGGGCAGCGCACCGAGATGGAGACTGTTGAATGCGATTGGGGATTCCATGTCCGGCTCGAACGGCGTCAGAGACGATGGCTGTGCTCGGCGATCGCAAATCCGGGCCACGCGATGCCATCGGATTTTGCAAGCGCCAGCACCTTGAACAATTCTCCCATCTCGGCTGGCGACAGCAACCGTTGCACGGGCACGGCCGCCTCGAGATAGGGCTTCGATCCGGGGGCGCCGGTCGCGGCGAGCGCGTCGAGGATGCCGCAGCCCAGCAGGAAGGCCGCCTGCGCGGCGAAGCCGGCGACGGCAAGGCCGCCGCGTTCGCCGGCCTGCGCGATGGCGGTGAAGTCGACGTGCGCGGTGATGTCGGTCAGCCCCGGCCAGAGAAACGGGTCGGCGTGCGCGCGATGGCGGTAGTGGCACATCAGCGTTCCCTGGTCCCGTTGCGGGTGGTAATACTCGGCGGCGGGAAATCCGTAATCGATGAAGAGCGCGGCGCCGCGCACGAGCCTTCGGCTCATATCCTCGGCCAGTGCCTCCCCCGCCGGATTGATCTCGCTCAAGTAATCGCCGTCTACCGGAAATCGCGCCTGCGCGAGTTCGGCGACGCGTCCTTCGGCGGTTCGGTCCGACCACGCAAACGCGGCGCGCGCGCCTTCCCATTCGACCCCGCGCTCGAACCAATCCGCGCCCCGACGAGCGACGATATGCACGGGCAACGCATCCAGCACTTCATTCGCCAGCGCCAGTCCGTCGATCTCCTCCGGCAGCGCATCGAGCCAATCGACCCGCGCGAGATGCGCGCCCGCATCGCGCGCGATTGTCGTCCGCTGCCGTTCGCGCAGGTCGGGAGAAGGCTCGAGGATCGCGTAGCGCGACGGCGGTATGTTGCGCATTGCAAGTGCATTCAGGAGATCGGCGGCGAGCCGCCCGCTGCCGCCGCCCAGCTCGACGATTTCGCGGCGTTGCGAGGCTGCCAATACCTCGGCGACCTGGGTCGCGAGTGCCCCGGCGAAGAGCGGCGTCATTTCCGGCGCGGTGACGAAGTCGCCGGCCGGCCCCAGCTTCGTGGCCCCGGCCGCGTAATAGCCGAGGCCCGGCGCATAGAGTGCGAGGTCCATGTACCGCGCGAACGGTATCCAGCCGCCGGCCTCGGCGATGACCTCGCGAATGCGTGCGACCACCCGGTCGCTGTGCGCGCGGGCGTCGGCGTCGGGAAGCGGCAGGTCGGACAAGGGGAAGGCGCCGGGCAAGGCCGATGCGGCGCGACAGTCGATATGCTAGATTGCCCAGAGTCTACCTCGGGAGCGCCGGGTGCAGGGCAAGGTCGTCTTGATCACGGGCGGCGCCAAGCGCGTAGGCGCCGCGATCTGCCGCCGGCTGCACGCCGCCGGCGCGAGCCTCATGCTCCACTATCGCGCGTCAGCGGGTGAAGCGCGGCTCCTGCAGGCCGAGTTGAATGGCGTGCGCGCCGACTCCGTCGCGCTCATCCAGGCGGACCTCCTCGATCTCAAGGCGCTGCCCTCGCTGGTCGAGCAGACGGTGCAGCGCTTCGGACGTCTCGACGCACTCGTCAACAACGCTTCGTCGTTCTACGCGTCGCCGATCGGCGAAATAACGTCGGCGATCTGGGACGATCTGATGGGCACGAATCTGCGCGCGCCGCTGTTCCTCGCGCAGGCCGCCGCGCCCGCGCTGCGCAAGGCGCAAGGCGCCATCGTCAACATTGCCGACATCCATGCCGAGCGCCCGCTCAAGAGCTACGTCGTCTACTCCGTCGCCAAATCCGGGCTCGTCGCGCTGACCCGCTCGCTCGCCCGCGAGCTCGCGCCCGAGGTTCGGGTGAACGCCGTCGCGCCCGGCCCGATCCTGTGGCCCGACGACGACGCCTTCGACGAGGTGTCGCGCCAGCGCATCATCTCGCATACGCTGCTGAAGCGCGAAGGCACACCCGACGACATCGCGAAGGCCGTGCATTTCCTGCTCGCGGACGCCACCTATGTCACCGGCGAAACGATCAACGTCGATGGCGGAAGGCACATCGCGATCTGATGCGCGCGATCGTGCGCCGGCCACCGCGTCCCTTGACCCTGAGATCGTCTGCGGGGCAGACTTGTTCGATTGAACAAAGGCGGAATGCACGGCTCGATGGTTGATCGACTGCCTGTCGGCGCACTTAGATACGCAGCGACTTCGGCTGCGTACGTAAGCGCCTATGTCGCTCTGGATTGGGTCAGCTACATACACCCACTGGCGCAACTCGCGATCACCCCGTGGAATCCACCCCCGGGCCTGTCTCTCTTCCTGCTGCTCCGATACGGCTTGAGATTCACGCCCGCCTTGTATGTCGCCGCATATCTTGCCGATGTTTTCGTTCGCGGCGCGCCGCCGAATTCGCTCCTTGCCTTTTCTACATCGTTCCTGCTTGCCTCGGGATATGCGGCTGCCGGCGCGTTGCTCGTCGGTCGATTTTCGCTTGGACGGCGACTACGCGACCTGCGCGATGTGAATTGTCTTGTGGCCACGGCCGTCCTCGCTCCATTCCTCGTCGGCTCCGCATTTGTGGGACTGAATGTCCTTCTCGGAGGCCTGCTGGCGGAGGACTTCGTCAATGCCCTGTTGCAGTTCTGGATCGGGGACGCCATCGGCATTGTCGTTACCACACCACTTCTGCTCGAGTTCGCAGAAAACCGACTTTCCATGCGGCAACGAGTTGATTCCGAACTGATGCTCCAGGCAGGCGCAGTTCTACTTGCGTTGTGGATCGTCTTCGGACTGGAGGCAACGGATGAATTCAAGTTCTTCTATCTGCTCCTGCTTCCGTTGATCTGGATCTCGATGCGGCGCGGCCTTCGTGGCGCAGTCGCTGTCAGCCTGGTCATGCAGCTCGGGCTCATAGTCGCCGTTGACAATTTTGCAGCAAAAGGCATCCGGCTATGGGAACTTCAGCTCCTGATGTTGACGCTCGCGCTCACCGCACTCTATCTGGGCATGGCGGTGACCGAACGGGAACGCGCGAGACGCACCGTCGAAGCTCGTGACGCTGCTCTCAACCGCGCGTTGCGCATGGCCACGGCGGGAGAATTGGCGGCGACCGTCGCGCATGAACTGAATCAACCTCTAT
The DNA here is from genome assembly GCA_039934535.1 of Casimicrobiaceae bacterium. Taxonomy (GTDB): domain Bacteria; phylum Pseudomonadota; class Gammaproteobacteria; order Burkholderiales; family Casimicrobiaceae; genus CAIWHR01. The sequence goes on from JBDTLY010000004.1 coordinate 4,119, forward strand.
CCGCGATCGGCACCTATGCAGGTGCATGCGTCTCGATTATCGACCGCCAGCCGCCCATTCCTTTGCTGCGAGATACACTGAAGAAGGTGACCCGCGAAGTTGACCGTGCCGGCGACGTGATCCGGCGGCTGCGCGACTTCTATCGGAACGGCTCAACACGACGTGAGCGCGCAACGCTTGGAGCGCTGATTGACATCGTCATGGAGTCGTCCGCACCGGGAATTGCCGGAAATAAAATAACGGTCACCGTAGACTACGGGTTGCACCAACCGGCGATTGAAATCGATACAGTTCAGATGCAAATGGTTATGCACAATCTCCTGACAAATGCCGCTGAGGCCCTGTCCATGAGCACCGCGCCCGGACGCTGGATTCGCATGAGGCTCATGACGCAATCCGAAGGAATGTTGACTTTCGAAATTGCCGACAACGGTCCAGGAATCTCAGCCGACGTTGCAGGCCGGCTGTTTGAACCGTTTACAAGTACCAAGATCGACGGGATGGGTCTCGGGTTGGCAATGAGCCGCTCGATTGTCGAGGCGCATGGAGGTACCCTCACATTGAAGGATGCGGCGAATCCCGGGGCGACATTTCAAATCACTCTTCCTATCGCCAAGAATCATGAGCGCGACAACCGCAACTGAAGCAACCGTCTACGTAGTCGAGGACGACGAAGCTGTCCGTGATTCGCTTCTGCTATTGCTTCGATTGAAGGGATTTCTGGCCCAGGGATACGATTCCGCCGAGCGCTTTTTGGGCAACGTTCACTCGAATTGGGCGGGATGCATGTTGCTCGATTTGAGGATGCCCGCGATGTCGGGCCTTGAGCTCCAGGCGGAGCTGGCCAGGCGCGGCATCAAGCTTCCGATCATCATCATCACCGCGCATGGTGATGTCGCAGCCGCGCGCGCGGCATTCAGATCTGGCGCTTCCGATTTTCTGGAGAAGCCTTTGAATGAGGCAGCATTGCTGTCGGCCATCGCGACGGCACTGGCGCTCGATCAGCACCGTCGCGAACTGGATGAGGCTGCAATCGCGTTTTCCGCCAGGATTTCACGCCTCACCCCGCGTGAGCGCGAAGTCATGTGGCTCGTCGGTGACGGGTGTCAAAACGTGGAAATTGCGGCGACCTTGGGCCTGAGTCCCCGCACCGTTGAAGTCCACAAGGCGCGGATGATGGAAAGACTGGGAGTAGGCAGTCTGGCCGACCTGCTTCGGCTGCTCCGCAGCGCGAAGAACGGGAAGACGACAGAAGATTGACAGCGCCCTTCTTGTACGGTTCGGCTCGATCGGACCACTTCTAAACGCCCTTCAAGCCGCGTCGTGAGGGATTACCCCTATGGGCTATCCCTCATTTTTTCCTGCGTGACCCGACGTAACATTGCTGCGATCAGCCGCCATGAGCGGATTTCCGCGGGGGGACGCATGCAAGTCATTCAGAGCAGCGAGCAAAGTTCGTCGAGCCCGGCCAATCGCGAGCGTACGACCGTTTATCTTGATTGCGTAGATTCGACAATGCAGGACGTGCTTGCGTATTGGCTCAAGCATCTCGGATACCGGATTCAGGAGGGGCCGGCCGCGGAGTCGTTCGCAGAGCCGGCCGATAAGCGCGAAGAAAGCGTGTTGTTTACCGATCGCTTCGGCCCCGCCTTCAGCGGAGAAGCTACGGTATCTCAACTAAAAACGATGCGGCCGCGGCTTCGCGTTGTAATTATCGGCTGTGGGATTGGCGATCAACTTGCCCAGTTGTCGCTCGCCCGGGCAGCGGGCGCCGACGCGACACTCCCCGTACCGCTCACTCGCGAGCGAATACTGGATTTATTGGACACCTGGTCATGACGATGGGACGTTTGAACCGAATCGTGCGCCAGCCGGTTTTCAGTATGGCCTGGCGTGGCGGTCCAAACCAAGCCGATTCCCCATGACCTCTTCACCCGCGACTCGCCCATGGTGGGCACGTCGCGCGATCGTTGCATCTGCGTTGGCTGTTGTCAGCTTCACGGTTCCCGCCGCATTGGCATCCGACGGAGGTGCTGCGCCCGGGTTCACATTTCTGTGGATCGCCCTGCTGCTGTTATCCGCCAAGGTCGCCAGCCTGATCGAACGCATTGGGCAGCCGGCTGTCCTTGGCGAGCTCATTGTCGGTGTCGCAATCGGGAATTTCTACCTGCTCGGCGTGCCCGGCGCGGAGCAGTTCATCAATGAAATTGCCTCCAGCGAGCTTCTGAAATTCCTGGCTGAACTTGGTGTTGTCATTCTGCTGTTCCAGATCGGCCTGGAATCAAGCGTTAGTTCAATGCGGCAGGTTGGCGTTCCCGCGTTGATGGTCGCCACTGTCGGCGTGATCACGCCAATGGTTCTGGGCACCTATGTCGTCGGGCCCTGGCTGTTGCCGGACTTGTCGTTCAATGGGCACTTGTTTCTCGGCGCAACTTTGACGGCCACTTCCGTAGGGATTACAGGCCGAGTGTTCCAAGACCTGAACGTGCTTCAATCGCGCGAGGCCCAGATCGTACTTGGCGCCGCGGTCATTGACGATGTGATGGGCTTGATAATCCTTGCTGCGGTATCCGCGATTGTCACTTCCGGTGATGTCGACGCTCTGGGCGTAGCTTGGATAACCGTCAAGGCGCTGCTGTTCCTGGTCGGGGCTTTGGTAATGGGCCGGTTCGCAGCTCCAAGGTTATCGCGCCTATTTTCGGCAATCAGCACGGGTATGGGAATGAAAGTTGGGGTACTCATTTCCACATGTTTGATATTCGCCTGGGCAGCGAGCGTGCTCGGGCTCGCGCCTATTGTCGGCGCGTTCGCCGCCGGCCTGGTTCTCGATGAGGTTCAGTTCAGGGGATTCGCTGAACCTGTACTAGTCAGCGACCTTCGCGGCGCGGCGAAAAGAATGGGGACCGCGACGCAGGCGGAAATCGAGGTCGTCCTCACCAAGCATGCCAAGCACAGCCTCGAGGAACTTGTCGCCCCTGTGGGGCACATGCTCGTACCGATGTTTTTCGTCTACACCGGCATGCAAGTCAAGCTCGAGACGATTGCCAATGGTCCGATCCTTCTCGTCGGGTTGGTCATCACACTGGTCGCGTTTCTAAGCAAGCTCGTGTCGGGGATCGCGGCCGGTGATGTCCGGCGATGGGTCGTAGGCTGGGGGATGGCACCGCGTGGAGAGGTCGGCCTGATCTTCGCCGCCGCCGGCAAGGCGCTTGGCGTGATTCCTGACGCGGTCTTTTCGATGATCGTAGTCGTCGTTCTTTTGACGACGCTGCTGACCCCACCGATCCTTGTCTCGGTTATCCGGCGATCTGGAGTTACGAGCAAGAAAAAGAAAGCGAGTGGACATCTCGCCGGAAGTCTGGAGTGGCGATCCGATTGACGAAAGCCCGAGGGAACAACCGGGTCGCACGCAGGATTCGACGGATCGCAATGGTACGCCCTGGCATGACGCGCCACGATACGCGCCGGCAAAAGGGCTAGCTCGCCAGCGCGCCGATCATCTTGTTCGCCTGCCGCAGTTTCTGCGCCAGATCGAACGACAGGTTCTTCAGCACGTTTATCATGATGTCGGGATGCTCGGCGCGAAGGTCGTCAAGGGCGCTGGCGCGCAGCGCCCAGACACGCACCGGAGTGTCCGCGAATACCGACGCGCTGCGCGCCGCCTGCCCGAGCAGGGCCATCTCGCCGAAGCTCATGCCGCGCGAGAGCGTCGCGATGCGCTGATGCGACCCGTCGCCCACCGACAGGACGACGCTGACCTCGCCTTCGACAATGAAGAACACGCGGTCATCCTGCATCTGTCCGACCATGATGATCGTCGCCCCGGCCGGACAGTCGATCTCCTCGACGCATGCCTGAAGACGCGCGAGCATTGCGTCGTCCATGCTGGCAAACAACGGAAAATCGGACAGCGCGAGGACCGCGAGGGGCGACGCAGCTTCCCCCGCGTCCGTTTCGAGCAGCCGGTTTTCGCACCACTCGGTCGCAACGTCGTTGTCCTCGAAACAGAGGAATCCGGCGTCGTCGTCCGCAAGCGTGCGGCGCAGGGCGTCTTCGATCGTGGTGGTCGCGCGAATCCGCGAATAGACCAGCGCCTTTCCTTCGTGCGCAAGGCCCCGCCCGAGGTCGTGAAAGAGGCGCGCCGCGCTGTCGCCGAGATAGCTCACCCGGCTCATGTCCAGGACGTAGCTGCTGGTCTCAGGCGCCATTTTCATCAGGGACCGAACGGCGAACTCGGCGCCGTCGAACGCCACGTCGCCCTGGAGCCCGACGCATTTGATCCGTGCGGCGACCAAGCGCAGCCGCGTGGCAGTCGCCGCCGAGCGAACGCGGCGCGACGGTGCGTCGAGCGCGGTATAAACGCGGCCCAGTACGAGCGCCGGCGACACCGACATGCCGAACGCGTGCAGCCTGAAGTCGCGCGAGATCTGCCGGCAAATCGCAAGTCCCCGCGTGCTGTTGCCGTTTTCGTCGAGCGGCGGAGAAAAGACCGCAATGCCGAAGCGTCCGGGCATCACCGCGATCACGCCGCCGCTCACGCCACTTTTCGCCGGCAACCCGACGTCATATAGCCAGCTGCCGGCGTAGTCGTACATCCCGCAGGTCGCCATGATGCTCAGGACGGCCTCGATGTCCTCCGCCGGAACCGCCCGCCTGCCCGTCAGGGGATGCACGCCGTTGTTCGCAAATGTCGCTGCCATGAAGGCAAGGTCGCGGCAGGTGACCCCGACCGAGCATTGCCGAAAGTAGTTCTCGAGGACCAGCATCGGATCCCCGTCGATGATGCCGAAATTCTTCAGCATCCACGCGATGGCGCGATTGCGGTATCCGGTCTCGCTTTCCGACCGGTAGACCGCTTCATCGATGTCGATGTCCCGGCCGAAGAACGTGCCCATGACATCGGCGATGCGATTCCACTGTTCCGCTGCGTTCGCACCCGACACGAGACCGGTCGTCGCGATTGCACCAGCGTTGATCATCGGATTGGGCGGCGCACCAGATTGGGGATCGAGGCTGATCGAGTTGAACGCCTCGCCGCTCGGCTCCACGCCTACTTTCCGCAGCACGCGCTCGCGGCCGCGATCGGCGAGCGCTGCCGCATACACCATGGGCTTGGAGATCGATTGAATCGTGAATCTACGATCGCTGTCGCCCACGGAATAAACGTAACCGTCGGCAGTGACGATACACACCCCGAGCCATGCGGGATCGGCGTTCGCCAGCTCCGGAATGTAGGTCGCGACTTTGCCGGCGTCATGGCCGGAATACTTCTCGTGCAGCGCCGTCAAATAGCGCTGGAGCGGCAGGGTCGTCACGTTGATCTCGGAATTCGCCCGCATGTCGCGGCCGCACAATCCCGAAAGCAAACGCAACTTCCATGCCCGGTCGACGGGGACGGTCACGGAGACCGCCGACGAAGGCGTGTGTCAGGCGCGCGCGTCCGGTGCGCGGAGCGCCACCGCATGCTTCGCGAGATCCTCGAGGTACGGATCGACGATCCCGTGCGAGATAAGCGCGACGCGCGTGCGCTCGAGGTAATCCGCCGACGCGCCGAACGCGCCCCGTGCCTTCGCGATGGTCTCCGCCTGCCGCTTGATCGCCAGCCTCCCGGTGTACTGCGGATGATCGCGCCGCACGACGAAGGTCAGCGCGACGAGCTCGCGCCCGTCCGCATCGAGCTTCACCCACCGCGGCTGGTACCCGCCGACCACCATCTCGCGCCGCCAGAGCAGGTGCAATTCGTCGAGCGCCAGCGGCGCGGGGAGTCGCATGGCGACACCGCGGCACGTGCCGCCGCGATCGAGGCCCAGCACGAGGCCGGGCTCGTCAGGCGTGCCGCGCGAGGCGAGCGACCAGAGGCAGAAGCGGCGATGCAATCCGCGCAGCAGCGCCGGCCGCATCTCGGCGACCGGGAACAGCGGATTCCACAGCAGCGAGCCATAGGCGAACACCCACCAGCCCGCGCCTTTCGGGCGCAATGCAAGCGTGTCGGTCAGCGACGTGGAGAGCTGCTCGTCGCTCAGCGCCCGACCGGCATCGACGGCCGCGAGGTAGATGTCCCGCATGCGCCCCTCCTCGAGGTCGCGGCGCGACAGCGTGTCGGTGTTCTTCAGCCAGCGCTTCATTCGACGGTATCCGGATCGCGGGCGAGCTTGCCGAGCTCGACCTTCGCCTGCCGGCGCTTCGCGGCGGTCGTCTTGCCATGCGCGCCACCCTTGCGCATCAGCGGCGAGCGCGCGACGGGGTTGCGCATCTTCGGCGGCGCAGGCGGCCGGTGTTGCTTGGCGCGCTTCATGCAAGCCCCGCGAACGGCAGCCGCGACTCGCACCAGGCGGCCACATCCAGCACGCGATTGTCGGCGCCGGCCGGCGCCACGATCTGCATCCCGAGCGGCAGGCCTTTGCCATCGAGACCGATAGGAATCGAAATCGCCGGGAACCCGAGCAGCGACCACAGTGTGCAGAACGCCGGGTCGCCCGTGGCGTCGAGCCCTTCCGGCGCGCCGCCCGTCGCGGGCGGAGAGATCACTGCGTCGAATCCGGACAGCCAATGCGCGAAGCTGGCAATCGCGTCGTCGCGACGGCGCAGCGCGGACGCGTAATCCGCGCGGGGAATCGCGCGACCGTCGTCCAGCGCGGCGTTGAGCTTCGCCGACATCCGGTCGCGCTCGCGCCGCTGCAGCGACCCCAATGCCGCATTCCCCTCGTACAGCATGATCGTGCGATGGACGAGATTCGCGTCGCGCCATGCCGCCGGAAATTCGACAGGAACGATATCGGCGCCACTCTGGCGCAGGCGCGTCGCCGCGGCATCCAGCGTGTCGTCGCCATCGCAATCGATCTTGGTCCACGGATAATCGGCAAGGTACGCAAGGCGCGGCGGTTTCGAAAACGCCTTCGCTTCCGCGACAATGCGCCCCGGATCCACCAGCACGCCGGCAAGGAGCGCCGCGCCCGCGACATCGCGCGCGAACGTGCCGACCTGGTCCAGCGTCGCGCTGAAGATGTGCACGCCCGCGAGCGGGATCGCGTCCTTCGTCGGCTTGAATCCGACGACGCCGCAAAACGCCGCGGGCCGGATCACCGACCCGTTGGTCTGCGTCCCGATGGCGCACAGGACCTGGCCCGCGGCCACCGCCGCCGCCGAGCCCGATGACGATCCGCCCGGTGTGTGGCGCGGATTCCAGGGATTTTTCGTCTTGCCGGGATGGAAGTACGCGAACTCGGTCGTGACCGTCTTGCCGAATACGAACCCGCCGGCGCGTTGCACCCGGGCGACACACTCTGCGTCGAACTGCGGATGACGTCCCGCATAGATGGGCGAGCCCATCGCGGTGGGCATGTCCGTCGTGTCGATAATGTCCTTCACCCCGACGCCGATGCCGTGCAACGGACCGCGGCGTCCGGCCGCGACCGCGTCGCAACGCTCGGCGCGCGAGATCACGCGCACGGGATCGAGATGCGCCCACGCTTCGACTGCCGCATCGGTGGCCGCAACGCGCGCGAGGCTCGCGTCGGCCAGCGCGCGTGCCGTGAGGTCGCCCGCAATCGTCGCCCTGACCGTGTCGGTCAGGCGCGCGGCGGAAGGCCGCGTTTCGTTCACGTCAATGCCCGTCCCGCACGGGATCGAGCCGCAACAGCGGCGCGCTTCGCGCTTCGCGGTCGCGATCGACGAGAAACAGCGTCTGCAGATCGTTCAGGAACCGGCGCCCGAGCGCCGTTGTACGGATGAACGCCGGATCCTTCTCGATCAACCCGCGCGCGGTCGCGGCCTCGAGCGCGCGCGCGACGATGGCGAGCGGATGCCCGGTGCGTTCGGCGAACAGCGATGCGGGCACGCCGTCGGCAAGGCGCAGGGCGTTCAGCATGAACTCGAAGCCGACGTCGTCGCGCGTGATCTCGACGCTCTCGGCCAGCGGGTCGCCGCCGGTCGCCCGTTCGAGATACTGCCGCGGTTGCTTGAAGCGGATCTGGCGCACGATCCGGTCCGGAAACGAGAGCTTCGAATGCGCGCCGGCGCCGATGCCGAGATAGTCGCCGAAGCGCCAGTAGTTGAGATTGTGCCGGCATTCGCTGCCCGGACGCGCGTGCGCCGAGGTTTCGTAATGACGATAGCCGGCGTCCGCCAGCATGCCGTGCACCGCATCCTCGATGTCGGCGGCGGCGTCGTCGTCCGGCAACGGTGGCGGATGCCGGTGAAAGAGCGTGTTCGGCTCGAGCGTGAGCTGATAGAACGAAAGATGCGGCGGCGCGAACGAGAGCGCGGCCGCGACGTCGGCCTGCGCTTCCGCCAGCGTCTGCCGCGGCAGCGCGTACATCAGATCGAAGTTGACGTTGCCGAAGATCGCGAGCGCCGCCTCGGCGGCCGTGCGCGCCTCGTTCTCGTCGTGAACGCGCCCGAGCGCGCGCAAATGCGCCGGGTTGAAGCTCTGGACGCCGAGCGACAGCCGATTCACCCCCGCCGCGTGAAATCCCGCGAATTTCTCGCGCTCGAACGTCCCCGGGTTGGCTTCGAGCGTGATCTCGGCCTCCGGCGAAAGCGGAACGCGCGCGCGAATCGCCGCGAGCAGGCGGTCGATCGCCGCCGCCGAGAAGAGGCTCGGCGTGCCGCCGCCGATGAATATCGAGGTGATCCTCCGGCCCCAGATCGATGGCAGCGCGAATTCGAGGTCGGCGACGAGCGCGTCGACGTACGCCGACTCCGGCGCGTCGCCCTTCGCTTCGTGCGAATTGAAGTCGCAGTACGGGCATTTGCGGATGCACCACGGGATGTGCACGTAGAGCGCCAGCGGCGGCAGCGCCGCGAACCGCGGCTTCGACGGTGACGCAACACCCAAGCGCGCGACGACGGCGTCGGTCATCGGAGCATGCGCAAAAAAGCCTCGAGGCAACCAGAACGAACGTTCGAACCGAGCATAGCATGCCGCGGTTGTTGCCGGGCGTGGTTAATTGTGCGACGGCTCGCTTATCTTGCTTGGGCCAACGGCGACTTCGTCGGCATGACGCGCGGGCGCACGTTGTCCTGCGCCTCCTTCACCAACACGCCGCAGTCCGCATCGGCACTGCCTCCGACGTCGATCAGCGGCAACAATGCCGCAAAAGGTGTGAGCGCAACGCCCAGCGCGATCGACGCGCCGACGCGGGCCGCGATCGGACCCACGGCCGGGTGCGCCCGCGGCGACTTGAAGGTGCCGCCCACCACGATCGGCCCGCGCAACGCAAACATGCTGGGGCGCTTGGAATTGGCAGTAAGCGTCAAATCGTAGCGCTCGCCGGCGAGGTCGATGGCACCGTCGCCGACGATCTTCTCCGCTTCGGTGTCCATGACGAGGGTGCGAACGAGTACGGTGCCGTCTTCGGCGACGAAGTCGGCCACCATGCAGTGGATCGGCGTGTTCGCGTCGCCGCGCATCATGAGAGGCACTGCGCGCGCGAGGTCCAGATTGGTGAGAACGACGGCAAGCGCGCTCGAATCGCCGCCCCGGCTGATAAGCGCGACGTCCCCATTCGCCGACGCGGCCATGTCCGCGATCGAATTGCCCGTCGCCGTAAAGCGGGCGCGTCCGCCCACTTTGCCCGCGCTGCCGTTCGGCGGCTTTACCGCTGGGACGAGCTGCTTCAGTTCGACGTTGCGGACCGTTACATCGCCCTCGGTCTTGATTATCTTGCCCCCCGCATCGAGCGTCAGCGCCGATGTGACATGGCCGCCGGCAACGCCGAAGTCGAGCGGCTCCAACTTGAGCATGGCATCTTTGAGCACGACCGTCGCAGTCATGTCGTCCAGTGGCAGATTCGACGCCATGAACCGTTTGCCCTTGAAGCGCACATGCGCGTCGACCGCGCGGAACTTGTCGAGGTCGTACGGCCGCGTCGGCAGCACGCGCTCGGAGCGCTGTCGCTTGGCCGCCTCCTTGTTTTGGGCGGCGGATCGCGTGGTCGAGGGTTCAGACGGCGGCAGTCCCACCAATCCACCCAGATCCCGGTAGTCGAGCCGCGTCGACACAAGGTCGGCATCGACGAGCGGTTTCGCCTGGCTCACGTCGACCGCGAAGCGTCCGGCAATATCGCTGTTGCCCACCTTGCCGGTGAAATCGTGAAACGTCCAGACCTTTCCGGCATGCCGGAGTTGACCGTTCAGGCGATAGGGTGGGCTCCACGGGAACGGCACCGGCACGATCGGATAGAGTTGCGACAGGTCGCGGCCTTGCAACGTCAATGCTCCGTCAACGTTCTCGGGACGGTTGGGCACGACCGTGCCGTCGAATTGGATTCGGGAGTCGCCGGCCCGCATCCTTGCATTGAGCCGGTAGGGGCGATCGCCCTGGTCGAGCGCGAGCAGCGTTGCAGCTTCACCATCGACGCTGAAAGCCGCGTTGCGCAATCGACCGTTGCCCGAAAAGTGCACCGGCATTGCGTTGGTTGCGGAGGCAGGCGTCGATTTGATCGTGAGCGTGAAGTCGGTGGCGGTGCCGGAGTCCACGAAGTGAATGGCCCCGTCTTCGATGTTCAGCCATCCGATGTCTGGCATCCTCGTTGGGTGCAGCAATTCCCAATTGCCGTGGCCGTCCGCGCCGCGCTCGAGCAGGACGCGCGGCTGGAACAACGCCAATTCGGGCACGGAAATGGTATCCCCAAAGATCGACAGCAGATCGATGCGCACGGCGACCCGCTGGACCCGGGCCATCACGGGGTCCTTCGCGCCTGGCATGTTGTCCAGCGTTACGGCGTCGGCGAACAGCCGCGGCTTCGTCGACAGCTCGACACGCAGATCACCGTTGATGGCGACCGAACGCCCCCAGCGCGCGCTGAGGTAGGAGGAAATCGGGCCGCGCAGCCAGTTCCACTCGAAGAACGCAAGCGCGATCGCAACGCCGGCCACGACGGCGATGGCAATCCACAGTTTTCTCCGGTTTCGCATTTCTTCAAGCAGTCTCCCACGTGTCAGCGCCGGGTTCTGTAGGACGGCCGCGGAAATCACGACGGTTTGGACGCGAAATGGAGGCGTTGTCCTACGCCTGATGACCCATTCTGCTTATGGAGCCCAAGCCGCACTTGACGGATCGTCGTACTAGCGCCGCAACGGCGCGGTCTCGGAGGCATCGACATGAAAATCCAGGCGATCATGACGCGTGACGTCAAAGTTGCATCACCGGACGACGACCTGCAAACGGCGGCAACGATGATGGAAGAAAGCGACTTTGGCGCGTTACCCGTCGGCGAAGGCGATCACTTGGTGGGCATCCTGAGCGATCGCGACATCACGATCCGCGCCGTGGCAAGAGGTTTGTCCCCTGATCGCGTCAAAGTACGCGATGTGATGACCACCGACGTCAAATATGTGTATGAAGATGAGTCGATAGAGGACATTGCGGTGTACATGAGCGAGTTGCAGGTCCGCCGCATGCCCGTATTGAGTCGCGACCATCGATTGGTGGGCATCGTTTCACTGGGAGACCTTGCGGTCAACAAGCCAAAATCCGCAGGAGACGCGCTGAGCTGGATCTCGCAACCCATGCTCCACTGACGCTCTCAACGCTCCAGGACGAGCTTCGCGACCAGCGCGCGCAGCGCCTGGCCCCGGTGCGACAGCCCGTTTTTTCGAGCGAGCGAAAGCTCGGCGCCCGTCATGCCGGTCGCGGCGTCCTCGAAATGCGCATCGTAGCCAAATCCGCCGGAACCGCGCGGCACATCGACGATCGTTCCGTGCCACGCGCCGTCGGCCATGACCGGTTCCGGGTCGTCGGCGTGTCGCAGGAGCGCGAGTACACACGCGTAATGCGCGCGGCGGTCGGCAACGCCTTGCAGCGCCGCGATCAGCTTTGCGTTGTTGCGCGCGTCCGATTTCGGCTCGCCCGCGTACCGCGCACTCTGCACGCCGGGTGCGCCGTCCAGCGCGTGCACGCACAGCCCCGAGTCGTCGGCGAGTGCCGGCAGGCGGGCGTGCGCGCTGGCGTGGCGTGCTTTCGCCAGCGCATTCTCGACGAATGTCGCGTGCGGTTCTTCGGCTTCCGCGATTCCGAGCTCCGCCTGAGCGATCACCTCGATCGCGAGCGGCGCCAGCAGCTCGCGAAATTCGCGCAGCTTGCCTTCGTTGTTCGAAGCCAGGACGAGGCGCGTGATTGCCATCCCGCGTTCTTCGTCACGCTGGCGAGGCGAGCGCGTCCCGTTGCGCCGCGATCAGCGCGCGAATGCCTTGATCGGCGAGTGTCACGAGCGCATCCATCTCGCCGCGCGAGAAAGGCGCGCCCTCGGCGGTGCCCTGCAGCTCGACGAAGCCGCCCGCCTCGGTCATCACGATGTTCATGTCGGTGTCGCAGCCCGAATCCTCGGTGTAGTCGAGATCGAGCATCGGCTGCCCGCCGACGACCCCGACCGAAACCGCAGCCACGAATCCCGTCAACGGATTGCCGGTAATCAGGTCGCGCGCGCTGCACCACGCGATCGCGTCGGCGAGTGCCACGCAGGCGCCGGTGATCGATGCGCAACGCGTGCCGCCGTCGGCCTGGATCACGTCGCAATCGATCTGGATGGTGCGCTCGCCGAGCTGCGCCATGTCGGTGATCGAGCGCAGGCTGCGGCCGATGAGGCGCTGGATTTCCTGCGTGCGGCCCGTTTGCCGGCCTTCGGCGGCCTCGCGCCGCATTCGCGTGTTCGTCGCGCGCGGCAGCATCCCGTATTCAGCGGTGAGCCAGCCCTGCCCCTTGCCCTTGAGGAACCCGGGCACGCCTTCCTCGACGCTCGCGGTGCAGAGGACTTTGGTGTCGCCGGCTTCGATCAGCACCGAGCCTTCGGCGTGTTTCGTGTAGCGGCGGGTAATGCGAAGCGGGCGCAGTTCGTCTGGGCGCCGGCCGGAAGGACGTGCGCTCATCGCGGCTCCTGGTTCGGGCAAGGGGCGATTATAGCGGCGCGCGCGCCCGATCGGCTTCGCTCAGATTGAATGACGCAGGCGCCACCACCGCGCGGTCGCCACAAGGCCATGGGCCAGCGAATGCCGCGGCTGCCATCCCGTCGCGACGGTGAACGACGAAGGATCGGCCTCGAGCGAGCCCGTGAGCCGCTCGATCGTCGCGCGCCGGCCCGACAGGAACCCGACGAGCCGGAGGAGCGGCACGGGGACCTTGCGCAAACGCGCCTCGACGCCGAGCGAGGCCGCGATCGCGCGCGTAAGCTCGGGGACCGAAACGCTCTCTTCGTCGGCCAGGAAATGCACGCCGCGCGGCGCGACGGGCGCATCGAGCGCGGCGTCGATCGCTTCGACCAGATTGCCCACGCCGAGCACGCTGCGCCGGTTGCGGATCGCGCCCAGCGGCAGCGCACGCCCGCGCGCGATCTCGTCTTCCAGCGCGAGGAAGTTCCCCGCGACGCCGGGACCGTACACCAGCGGAAGGCGGAGGATCACGGGTTCAAGCGTCGTGCCGGCCACGAGGCGCAAGAGCTCGCGTTCGGCGTCGAGCTTGCTCCGCGCATACGTGTCGCGCGGCGCGGGCGGATCGTCCGGATGAAACGGCTTCCCCGCAAGCGTCGACTCGCCATTCACCTTGATCGTGCTCGCGAACACGAAGCGCCCGACGTCCGCTCGAATGGCCGCCTGCACGAGCCGGGTGGTGGCGAGGACGTTGGCCGCGCGAAACGCCACGACCGGGTCCGTCGCGGTCTCCGCCATCACGTGCACGCGCGCGGCGAGATGGACGACCGCCGTTGCGCCGGCAACGATCCTGTCGAGTTCGGCCTCGGAGGCGAACGCGAGATCGCGCACCGCGATCACGCCAGCAGGAAGCGGCGTGACGGCATCGCTCGCCCGCACGACGGCGCGGAATGCGCGTCCCGTCTCGCGGAAATGCGCGATCAGCGCTCGGCCGACAAAGCCGCCTGCCCCGGTGACGACGACCACGTTGCCGCTCAAAACCATCGCCAGCCATGCTTGTTGTAGAAGCGAAAGCCGCTCTGGATGAACCAGCCGACGTGCGCGCTGCCCTTGCTCGCCGCGTGGCCGCCATGATGCACCGCGCGGAACGACGGCAGGTAGACGGTCTGGGTGACCTTGTTCAACCGCACGCTCCAGTCGAAATCCTCGAAATAGAGGAAGTACTTCGGGTCGAAGCCGCCGGTGGCGTCGATCGCCTTGCGCTTGACCAGCATGCAGCAGCCCGACATCACGGGCAGGCCCAGCACCGGCTTGTCGCTCGCCGGATCGATGTAGTCGCGCAGTTCATAGCGGTCAAGCCGCTTCTTGAACAACCGGCGCACGAAGCGCGGCGCGAATCCGCGCAGGAACAGGTCGAATACGGCCGGATAGCGCTTGCACAGGAAATCCGGCGTGCCGTCGGGGCGCGTGACCGCCGGCACTGCGACGCCGACATCGGGGTGCGCATCGAGCCAGCGCACCGCATTGGCGATCGCGTCGCTCGCGACTTCGACATCGGGGTTCAGCACCAGCTGGTAGTCGGCGCCCGTCCCGTGCAGCATCAGGTTGTGGGCGATGCCGTAGCCGATGTTGAGATGCCCGTGGAGATAGGTCACCTGGATGCCGGAATCGGCGAAGCGCGCCGTGCCGAGGCGGATCACCTCGTCGGCGACGATGCGGTCCTCGCTGTTGTCGATCAGCGCGACGGCCACGCTGCGCACGCAGCCGTCCTCGCGCGCGGCGCCGATCGCGAGCGCGAGCTTGCGCAGGCAGCGCTCCAGCAGCACCGTGTCCGGCCGGAACGTGACGACACTGACGGTCAGCGAGGAGGGGAGCACAGGGGGAGGGTTCGGGAATCGGCCGCGAAGCAGACCACGCGCGGACCGGCAAGGTCGGGCGTCGGGTAGAATCCTCGAAGAATAGCGCGGCCGCGTCAACCGCCGCACGTCGTCTCCCTCCCTACGCATTGTGAGCGCACCTCCTCCCCGTTTCGCCGCCGACGCGTTGCGCGGCTTCGCTGCCGGTCTGCTGGGCGCCGCCGGAATGCAGCCGGCCATTGCGCGCGACGTCGCCGACATGCTGGTGGAGGGCGACCTTCTCGGCCACACGACCCACGGGCTTGCGCTACTCGCGCCGTACCTCGGCGAAGTCGAGAAAGGCGGGATGGCGAAGAGCGGCGCGCCCGAAGTCCTCAATGCGCGGGGCGCTTCGCAACTGTGGGACGGCAAGCGGTTGCCCGGGCCCTGGCTCACGCTGCGTGCGCTGGATGCCGCAGCGGAAATGGCGGCCACACACGGCACCGGAACCGTCGTCATCCGCCGCGCGCACCACATTGCGTGCCTCGCGGCGTACCTTATTCGCGCCACCGAGCGCGGCCTCGTGGCGATCGTCGAGAGCTCCGATCCGACCGTGGCCGCCGTCGTCCCGCATGGCGGCCTGACACCGGTCATCACGCCTAACCCTATTGCCGCCGGCCTGCCGACAAGCGGCGATCCGATCCTCGTCGACGTCTCGATGTCGATTACGAGCATGGGCTTCGCGAACCAGGAGCTACGCGCGGGCCGCTCGCTGCCCGGGCCGTGGGTCATCGACGCCGCGGGCAACGCGAGCGCCGATCCGGCCGCGCTCGTCAACGAGCCCAAGGGTGCGTTGCTGCCGCTGGGCGGCCTCGATGCCGGCTACAAGGGCTTCGGCCTCGCGCTCATTGTCGAGGCGCTGACGGGCGGGCTCGCGGGACTCGGCCGTGCCGATCCGCCGGAAGGCTGGGGCGGGACCGTGTTCGTGCAGGTGATCGATCCCGAAGCGTTCGGCGGATTGACCGAATTCCGGCGGCAGATGGATCACATGGTGCGCGTCGCGCACGAATCGGCGCCGCGTCCCGGTGTCGATCGCGTGCGCGTTCCCGGTGAAGCCGGGATGAAGCGCCGGCGCGAGCAACTGGCGAACGGCGTTGCGCTCTATCCGGCGATCATGCCCGCCCTCCTGCCCTGGGCGGCGAAATTGGGAATCACGCTCCCGTCCGCGATTTCTTGATGCAAATCATGGGACGATCGGCGGCGCGGCGCGACAATGTGCTTCGTCATGGCCGCACTTCCCGCCGAATCGCCTGCCGTCCTGACGCGACGCGTGCACGACGCGCGCCGCCATCCGCGTCTTGCGCGCGAGTTGACCACGCTGTCTGCGATGATCGGCATCTATTGCCACGATCTGCACGGCGAGGATCACGGACTCTGCGAGGAATGCGTCTCGCTGCTCGCCTACGCCACGCGACGGCTCGACCGTTGCGTTTTCGGCGACGACAAGCCGACGTGCGCGAATTGCACGGTCCATTGCTATAGCGCGACGCTGCGCGAGCACGTCCGGATCGTCATGCGCTACGCCGGCCCGCGGATGATGTGGCGCCATCCGATACTCGCCTTGCGGCATTTGATCGACGGTCGCCGGGCGGCACCGACGCTGCCGAAAACGTCGCATCGCTGACCGCGATAGAAACGTTGCGCCAGCGTTCAGGGCGTGCGTCCCGTGACGACACGAGGAATGCCGGCGAGATCGCGGGAAACGACGATGTCGGCGAATCCGGCGTTCGCGAACAGCGCGCGCACGGCGTCGGATTGGTCATGGCCGTGCTCGACGACGAGCGTGCCCCCTGGCGCCAGAAACGCGCGCGCGCCGCCGATGATGATGCGCAACGCACTTAGGCCATCTCCCGCAGGTGTGAGCGCGGACCGCGGCTCGAAGCGCACGTCGCCTTCACGCAGATGCGGATCGTCGGCCTCGACGTACGGCGGATTGCTGGCGATCAGATCGAAATGCGTCGCGGCAATGCCATCGAACCAATCGGCCTCGACGAATTCGACGTTGGGAATCTTCAGCCGCTGCGCATTCGTGCGGGCAATGGCGAGCGCGCTTGCCGAGGCGTCCGTGGCGACGACCCGCGCGCGCGGACGCTCGTGCGCGATTGCGAGTGCGATGGCACCGCTGCCCGTGCCGAGGTCGAGGATGGTCAGCTCGCGATCGACCGGCAGCCGCGCCAGCGCGAGTTCCACCACGGTCTCGGTCTCCGGACGCGGGATCAGCACCGCGGGCGACACGGCCAGAGGCAATCCCCAGAACTCGCGGACGCCCGTCAAATAGGCGATCGGCTCGCCGCCGCGCCGGCGCTCTGCGAGGGCGAAGAACGCTTCGGCTTCCGCGCGCGGCACCATTTCGCTTGCATGCGCCGCGAGCCACGTCCGGTCGCGGCCGAGCACGTCTGCGAGGAGCACCTGCGCATCGAGTGGAACGAGGCCGCTGCCCTCGAGCGCGCGCCGGATCGTGAACTCGACCGTCACGGATTCGGATTACGCGCCGCGAACACGCGCAAGCGCTGACCGTAATACTTTCCCCAGCCGGCTTCCGCGAGCCCAGCCTTCATCAGCACATTCTGCGACGCCGTGTTGCCCGGATGCGTGATTCCGATGATCCGATGGAGGCCGACGGAGTCGAAGCCGTAGCGGACGAGCTCCGTCGCACCTTCGGTCGCGAAGCCCTGTCCCCACGCTTCGCGCAGCAGCCGGTAGCCCACCTCGACCTCGACGGTATCCGGAATGTACTTGAGCGTGAACCAGCCGATGTACGCGCCGGTGTCGCGGCGCGATGCGCGCCATGTGCCGAAACCGGGGTAGAGTCGATAGACGCGCGGAATGCGCTTCATCGAGGCCGCGATCTGCGCGCGGGACGAGAGTTTTCCGTTTCGGATGTGGCGCATCACGGCCGGGTCCTGGTCGAGGCGCCAGACGTCATCGAAATCGCCGGCGACGAATTCGCGAAAATCGAGGCGCAGCGTCTGCAGCCACGGCGCCGGCGGCTTCATGTCGATTCACCCGACAGTAACGCGAGTTGCTCGGCCTGGTGCTCCTGCGCAAGCGCATCGAGAAGCTCGTCCAGGTCGCCGTCCATGATCGCATCGATCTTGTAGAGCGTCAGGTTGATTCGGTGGTCGGTCACCCGGCCTTGCGGGAAATTGTAGGTGCGGATCCGCTCGCTGCGATCGCCCGAGCCGACGAGGCTCTTGCGATGCGCCGCTTCCTTGGCGTGCCGCTCGGTCCGCTCCTTGTCGAGCAGGCGCGACGCCAGCACGGCCATCGCCTGCGCGCGGTTGCGGTGCTGCGACCGGTCGTCCTGGCACTCGACCACGAGGCCCGTCGGCAAATGTGTGATGCGCACCGCCGAGTCCGTCTTGTTCACGTGCTGGCCGCCCGCGCCGGACGCGCGAAACGTGTCGATGCGCAAGTCCGCCGGATTGATCGTGATGTCCGCGATCGGGTCGGCCTCCGGCAGCACCGCGACCGTGCACGCTGACGTATGGATGCGCCCCTGCGCTTCGGTCTCCGGCACGCGCTGCACGCGATGGCCGCCTGACTCGAACTTGAGTTTCGAATAGGCGCCCTGACCGGCGACGCGCACGATCACCTCCTTGTACCCGCCGAGCTCGGACGAGGACGCGGAGACGATCTCGACTTGCCAGCGCTTGCGCTCGGCGTAGCGCGTGTACATCCGGAACAGGCCGCCGGCGAACAGCGCCGACTCGTCGCCGCCGGTGCCCGCGCGGATTTCCAGAAACACGTTGCGGTCGTCGTTCGGGTCCTTCGGCAACAGCATGCGCTGCAGGTCGGCCGCGAGCACCGTCATTTTGGCGGTCGCCGCCTCACGTTCCTCCTCGGCGAAGGCGCGCATTCCCGGATCCTGCGCGATTTCGTCGGCGGTCACGAGATCGTGCTCGGCCGCGAGGTAGTCGCGAAAGCGCGCGACCACCGGCCCGATCTCCGCGTGCTCTTTCGTGAGCGAGCGATAGCGGTCGAGGTCGCGCGTGGCGTCCTCGGCCGACAGCATGGCGTCGAGTTCGTCGAGACGCAGCGCAAGCTGGTCGAGCTTCGTGTGTAGCGAGAGTTTCATATTGGAGAGCCGACTCGCGTCGATGCCGTCATTCCCGCTAATTTTGGCAACTGAGCGGGAATCCAGCGTCTTTCGCCGAAAACGTCACTGGATCCCCGCCTGCGCGGGGATGACGTCGGTCGAACCTAATGCCCCTGCTCGGGCAAGCGATAGATGTGCTCGAACATCGCGACCAGCTCGGCGCGCTCCGCATCGCCGGCCTGGTTCAGCGCCTGCGTGGGCGCGTGCAGGAACTTGTTGGTGAGGCCGCGCGCGAGCGCTTCCAGCACCTGGTCGGGCGCCGCACCGCCGGCGAGCAGCTTGCGCGCGCGCTCGAGCTCGGTCGCGCGCAACTTGTCGTGATGCCCGTGCAGCGCCGTGATCGTCGGCACGACGGTGCGTCCTTCGAGCCAACGCAGGAAACTTCCCGCCTGCGCCGCGATCATCTCCTCCGCCTGCGCCACGGCTTCCTTGCGGATCTGCAGGTTGTCCTTGACGATGTTGGAGAGGTCGTCGACGCTGTACAGGAACACGTCGTCCAACTCCGCCGCCTCGGGCTCGACGTCGCGCGGCACCGCGAGGTCGACGATGAACACCGGCGCGTGGCGGCGCGCCTTGATGACGCGCTCGAGCAAGCCCTTGCCGAGGATCGGCAGCGTGCTCGCTGTGCAGGTGACGATGATGTCGAATTCCGGCAGGCGGTCGGGCATCTCGTTCAGCGTGATCGCCTCGGCGTTGAAGCGCGCGGCGAGCTCCTTGCCGCGCTCCAGCGTCCGGTTCGCGATGGTGATCGACTTCGGGTGGCGCGCGGCGAAGTGTGTCGCGGTGAGGTCGATCATCTCGCCGGCACCGATCAGCAGCAGCCGCTGCTCGCCGATCGACGGGAAGAGGCGCTCCGCGAGCTTCACCGACGCCGCCGCCATGGAAATCGACGCGCTGCCGATGTCCGTTTGCGTGCGGACGTCCTTCGCCACCGCGAACGTGCGCTGGAAGAGCCGGTTCAGCACGAGCCCGAGCGTCCCGGCCGATTCCGCATGCCGCACCGCCTGTTTCATCTGGCCCAGGATCTGGGGCTCGCCCAGCACCATCGAATCGAGGCCGGATGCCACGCGGAACGCATGCGTCACCGCCTGTTCCCGCGGCAGCGTGTAGAGATACGGCGCCAGCGAATCCTTCGGCACCCGGTGGAAGTCTTCGAGCCAGGCGACGACCGGCTGCGGTTCCGGGCTGCGCACGTAGAGCTCGGTCCGGTTGCAGGTCGACAGGATCGCCGCTTCCTTGACCGACGGGCGCGTCAGCAAGTCGCGCAGCGCGTGCCCGAGCGCGTCCGGCGAGAACGCGATCTGCTCCCGCACATTGAGCGGCGCGGTCGCGTGATTGAGGCCGAGGGCGTAAAGGGACATGGGCTGGCTGGGGTGCCTTTGCGAGCGCATTTTAGCCTACTCGCCCCGGAAGCGTCCGGCAAGAATCACCCAAGATATTGATTTCGGTCATGAAATCTCCGCTCGGTCCACAAAATCGCGCTATCAAGCCTTGATGAACTCCTCCCTGCCGCCGAGCCAGCGCGCGAGGTGCGCCGCCGCGGCGGCCGGTTCCCGTTGCAGGAGATCGTCCGCGTCGTCACGCGCCTGCTCGATCAGCGCGACGTCGTGCTCGAGATCCGCGAAGCGCAGCAGCGGCGCGCCCGATTGCCGCGCACCCAGGAATTCGCCTGGCCCGCGTATCACGAGGTCCTGCCGCGCGATCTCGAAGCCATCGTTGGTTTCGTAGATCACCTTGAGCCGCGCTTTCGCGGTGTCGGTCAGCGGCGCCTCGAAGAGAAGATAGCAGGTGCTCTCGGCGGCACCCCGTCCGACCCGGCCGCGCAACTGGTGCAGCTGCGCAAGGCCGAAGCGCTCGGCGTGCTCGATCACCATCAGCGACGCGTTCGGCACGTCCACGCCGACCTCGATGACCGTCGTCGCGACCAGCACCTGGATCGCGCCGGCGACGAACGCGGCCATCACCGCCGCTTTCGCATCGGGCTTCATGCGGCCATGCAGCAGGCCGACCTTGAACTCGGGCAGTGCTGCCGTGAGCTCGCCGTGCAGCGCGACCGCCGTCTGCAGCTCGAGCTTTTCGGACTCCTCGATCAGCGGGCACACCCAGTAGACCTGCCGACCCTGCGCGGAGGCTGCGCGGATCCGGTCAACAATCTCCGGCCGCCGCCGGTTGTTCACCAGATGAGTGTTAACCGGCGTTCGTCCCGGCGGCATCTCGTCCAGCATCGACACGTCGAGGTCTGCGTAAAACGTCATCGCGAGCGTGCGCGGGATCGGCGTCGCGCTCATCATCAGCTGGTGCGCCTCGCCCATCGCCTTGCCGCGCAGCTTGAGGCGCTGTGCAACGCCGAAGCGATGCTGCTCGTCGACGATCGCGAGCCCGAGGTGCGGCAGTGCGACCTCGTCCTCGAACAGCGCATGCGTGCCGATGGCGAACATCGCCTTGCCGCTCGAGATCGCCTCGACCGCGCTCCGCCTCGCCTTCGCCGGCAGGCCGCCGGTCAACCACGCGATCTCGATCGGCAATCCTTCGAGCCACTGCGCGAGCTTGCGGTAGTGCTGCTCGGCGAGGATTTCCGTCGGCGCCATCAGCGCGACCTGGCGGCCGCTTTCGATCGCCTGCAGCGCCGCCAGCGCGGCGACGATCGTCTTGCCGCTGCCGACGTCGCCCTGCAGGAGCCGCTGCATCGGCGTCGCGCGTTTCAAGTCGTGGCTGATCTCGCGCCACACGCGCTCCTGCGCGCGCGTCAGCTTGAACGGGATACGGCCCCGTAGCGCATCCGTCAACGCGCGGGTGCCGGTCAACACCGGCGCATGCTTGGCCGCGCGCGCCATGCGGTGGGCCTTGAGCGAAAGCTGCTGCGCGACGAGCTCGTCGTACTTGAGTCGCGTCCACGCGGGATGCGTGCGCGCGTCGAGCGCGTGCTGTGTCAGAGGCGACAGGCGCGGCGGCGGCGCGTGCAGGAAGGACAGCGCGTCGCCGAATTTCCACAAGTGGCGGCGGGCCACGAGCTTGTCCGGCAGCGTCTCGGCAGTGAGCGCCGGGTCGGATGCAAGCGCCCGCGCGACGACCTTGCGCAGCGTCTCCTGCGACAGCCCCGCCGTGGTCGGATACACGGGTGTCAGGCGGTCGGGCAACACGGCGCCGCGCTCGACGACGGTGAACTGCGGATGGACGATCTCGAGGCCGAGGTGTCCGTCACGCACTTCGCCGAACACGCGCACGCGACGTCCCGGCGCGAGCGCCTTCTGCGTGTTCGGATAGAAATGGAAGAAGCGCAGCACGAGCTGCGCACGACCGCCGGCTTCGTCGTCCCCGTCGTCCAGCAGGCAGACGAGCTGGCGCCGACCGCGATACTGGATTTCGATGCTGACGACGCGGCCTTCGGCCTGCTGTTCGGTGCCCGGCTTGAGCGCGGCGAGCGGGACGAGGCGCGTGTGATCCTCGTAGCGCAACGGCAGGTGGAGGACGAGATCCGCCTCGCGCGCCACGCCCAGGCGCGCCAGCTTGTCGGCGAGCGCCGCGCCGGGCTTCGCGCGGGGCTCGCGCGGCGCGTCCTTGCGAGCCACCTGAGGCCTCGCGTCAGTCTCCCGCGGCGCGCAGCACCATGACGCCCTCGACTTCGACCCGCCCGCCCTTGGGCAGCGCCGCCACCTGATAGGTCGCGCGCGCCGGGTACGGCGGCTTGAAGTACTGCGTCATGATCTCGTTGACCGCGACGAAATCGGCCATGTCGGCGAGCAGCAGCGTGACCTTCACGATCGCGTCGAGGTCGCCGCCCGCCGCGCGCGCGACGGCGCGCAGGTTCTGCAGCACGCGGTGCGCCTGCGCCGCCGTGCCTTCGACCATCTGCCCCGTGGCGGGATCGAGGCCGATCTGGCCGGACAGGTAGACCGTGTCGCCGGCCTGGATCGCCTGCGAATACGGGCCGATCGCCTTCGGGGCGTCCGCGCTTTCGATGGTTTTTCGGGTCATAAGCACTTCCTTTTGGTCGACCATCGAGTGTAGCAAGTTCGGACCCGGCCCACGCAGCGCGGCCCCGGCGCGCCCGGCAGCGGGTTCAAGTGCGGATTTTCCGGTTTCGGCCTCCGATTTTCCGGATTCGTCGGTGCCATAGTTGCGCGCCATGGCACAGCCCGCCGAAAATGGGCGCCAGGTACCGATGCCCATGGCGACCCCTGCCGACAATCCCTCCGCCTTCGACCGCCTGCGCGCCAAGGCCGCGTACCGGCTGGGCTCGATGGCGACGACCGCGGTGTGGGCGGTATCGCGGCAACGCATCGGGTTCACCCTCGCGATCTGCGCACTGGTGTCCACGCAGGCGTTCTTCCAGCCGATGCTCTATGACCCGTTTTTGCCGAGGGTCGCGATCATCGCCTGGCGTGACTATTTCGGCGAATGCCTGCTCATGGGCACGCCGATCATGGTCGCCGCGACGCTCGCGGAGCGCTGGTCGGCGGGCCGCTCGCGCGTCACGGAAATTGCCGCAACCGGCATCGCGATCGTGGCGGGCGCCATGGTCGGCGCGCTTGCGCTCGTCGCTTACTACGGCGACGGCTGGAGCGAGGCCTTCGGCGCGCGCTACTGGGTCGACGTCGGCTATTGGACCGTGCTGGGCTCCGGCGTCATCGCGATCTACGGCTTCCAGAAGCACGCGGAGACAGCGCGGCAGCGGCTGCACCAGGCGGAGGTGGACCGGATCGCGCTCTCGAAGCAGATGCTGGAGGCGCGGCTGCAGGTGATGCGCGCGCAGATCGAGCCGCATTTCCTTTTTAATACGCTCGCGAACGTGAAGCGCCTCTGCCACACCGACATCGGCGACGGGCTCCGGATGCTCGACAACCTGGTGCGCTACCTCCGCGCAGCGCTGCCGCAGATGCGCGAAGCCGAGACGACGCTTGGGCAGGAGGCCGACCTGGTCGAGGCGTTCCTCGCAGTGCTGAAGATCCGGATGGGCACGCGCCTTGTCTACCGGATCGCCGTCGACCCCGGCGTCCGCGGCGCGAGCTTTCCGCCCATGATGCTGCTGACGCTGACCGAAAATGCGATCAAGCACGGACTCAACCCGGCGCCGACGGGGGGGTCGATCGAAGTCGCCGCAGCGCTCACCGGGGGCCACCTCGAAGTCCGCGTCGCCGACACCGGCGTGGGCTTCGGCGTCGCCGCGACCGGCGGCACCGGCGTCGGCCTCGCGAACACGCGCGCGCGCCTGGCCGCGCTCTACGGCGACGAGGCGGAACTCTCACTTGCGGCCAACGCGCCGACCGGCGTCATCGCGATCGTCCGGATTCCCTTGAACGCCGCGGCAACACTTCCCCTCGCCGCCTAGCGCCATGCCGCCCGCCGTCACCGCCGTCATCGCCGAGGACGAGCCGCTCTTGCAGCAGGAACTCGCCGAGGCGCTCGCGAAGCTGTGGCCCGAGCTCGCGATCGTCGGCCTCGCGGACAACGGCATCGACGCGTTGCGGCTGCTCTCGCTGCACCACCCGACCATCCTGTTCCTCGACATCCAGATGCCCGGGCTCACCGGCCTCGACGTCGCGAAGCAGTCGGCGCGCAGCGCGCACGTCGTGTTCGTGACCGCATGCGACCAGCACGCGATCGCGGCGTTCGAGGAAGGCGCGGTCGACTATGTGATGAAGCCCGTGAGCCTCGCGCGGCTCGCGTCGACCGTGCAACGCCTCAAGGAAAAAGCCGCGGAGCCACCCGCCGATCTGTCGAAGCTCCTTGCGAGCCTCGCGCTGCGCCAGCGCGAATCGCGGAGCTACCTGCGCTGGATCAACGCCTCGGTCGACGCGGCGATCAAGCTCATCACCGTCGATGAAATCTGCTACGTCAAAGTCGATGGCGGCGGCGTGAGGGCGATCACCGCGACCTCGGAGGCGCAGGTCCGCAAGTCGATCGCCGAGCTCGCGGAAGACCTCGACCCCGAGGTTTTCGTGCCGATCACTCCGGCCACGCTCGTCAACGTGAATGCGATTGCCGGCGTTGCGCGCGACGCGCGCGGGCGGCTGCAGGTCCGCTTCAAGCAACGCGCCGAGACGCTCGACGTCGACGATGCCTATGCTTCCGTCGTGGCGGAGGCCGCCGGGCTGATCGGCGGCGCGCGCGGCGCACGGGACGACGGCCGGCAGCTCGCGACGGTCCTGTTCACGGACATCGTCGATTCGACGGCGGCGGCATCGCGTCTCGGCGATTTCGCGTGGCATGAACTCCTGCGCGAGCACGACCGTGTCTGCCGCCGGGCCATCGAGCAATTTCACGGCCGATGGATCAACTCGACGGGAGACGGGGTGTTCGCGACGTTCGACGGGCCGGCGCGCGCGATCCGCTGCGCATCGGCGATCGGCGAGTCGATGCGCGGGCTCGGCATCGCGCTGCGCGCCGGCGTGCACACCGGCGAATGCGAGGTGCACGGTGGGGACGTGAGGGGACTTGCCGTGC